>NZ_JBDGLI010000008.1:195969-274239 GCF_057655955.1 Pseudomonas sp. Soil_N_39 | reverse complement strand
GCGGGGGTGGCCCGACGCGCATCGAGTTGCATCACGTTGTTGGCGATGAAGAGGCTGTAGTAGCGGTAGGCGACCAGATAGATGGCCACGGCGGCGACGACGATCCAGAGGGCGTTGATGGGTTCGCCGCGGCGCAAGGCCACGACGCTCAACGCACAAGCTCCTAGAACAGCCACGGCAAACCAGGCGAGGTGTTTAACCAGACGGGTTGTCATTGCGTGTCTCCTGCCGATATCCAGAGGATTGCGGCGATTGTTTTTATAGTGTGCCCCGGCTATTCGGAGCCGGCCCAATATCCCTGCAATGGGTCAATAAATAAATCCGTAGTACTACGTAGAACCCCAATTCCCCCTGTGGGAGCAAGGCTTGCCCGCGATAGAGTCAATACGGTCTTTCATACACTGCGGCGCCTGCATCGCGAGCAAGCTTTGCTCCCACATGTCTTGCGCCACAGGTTTTATGCCTCATCCATGGGTTTGGCATATGATGCCGCCATTCGCCTCCCCGCCGAGCCCGGACAGGAGTACAGATGCTGCTCAAACACAAAATCGTCGCCCTCGGGATTTTGCCGCTGGTCCTGGCCATCGCGGTCATCTGCGCCCTGGTGATCTCGCTCAACCGCCAGTTGGGCGACCAGCAGGCACAACTGATCGAAGACAGCATCCTGGCGAGCAAGCGCGCCGAGTTGAAGAACTATGTCGAGATGGCGCAGAGCCTGATCGCCCCGCTGTACGACAACGGCCAGGGCGACGCACGGGCGCAACAGCAGGTCTTGGAAGAGCTGCGCAAGCTCAGTTTCGGCATCAACGGTTACTTCTTCGTGTACGACCGCCAGGGCCGCAGCCTCATGCATGCCCGCCAGTCGGAACTGGTCGGGCAGTACCTCTGGGACATGAAGGACCCCCACGGCCTGCCGGTCATCCAGGCGCTGATCAAAAGCGCCGAGTCAGGCGAAGGGTTCCAGCGCTATGCCTGGAACAAGCCCTCCTCCGGCCAGGTGACCGACAAACTGGCCTATGTCGTGATGCTGGACAAATGGGGCTGGATGCTCGGCACCGGGATTTACCTGGAGGATGTCGAGCGCGCCACCCAGCAGGCCCGTGACGAAGTCGCCCATGGCATCCACACCACCATGCAAGCCATCGCCGCGATCGCGTTGGTGGCGGTCCTGCTGGTGTTTGCCGGCGGCATGACCCTCAACGTCAGCGAACATCGCCTGGCCGACAAAAAGCTGCAGCGCTTGAACCAACGCATCGTCAGCCTGCAGGAAGAAGAACGCTCACGGGTTTCGCGCGAGCTGCATGACGGCATCAGCCAACTGCTGGTGTCGATAAAATTCCAGTTCGAACTGGCCAGCCACGTGTTGGAGAATGGCCAGGAAAACGGCCTGGGCATCCTGAAGAACGCCACCGACCGGCTCGGCGAAGCCATCGGCGAGATCCGCAATATCTCCCACGACTTACGCTCGTCCCTGCTCGACACCTTGGGCCTGCCCGCCGCCATCGGCCAACTCGCCACCGAATTCCAACAGCGCAGCGGGCTGGAAGTGTCCTACCGAAGCAACGAATTCGATTGCCGCCTCGAAAATGGCGCCCCTGTCTCGCTGTTTCGCATTGCCCAGGAAGCCCTGACCAATATCGAGCGCCATGCCGGGGCGAAAAGCGTCGGCATCACCCTGTTCGGCTCCAGCCAGTCCTTGCGCCTGACAGTGGTCGATGACGGCATGGGGTTCAACGTCCCGCAAGTGGAACGCGGCCATGCCGGCATCGGCCTGCGTAACATCCGCGAGCGTGTCGAGCATTTCGGCGGACGCCTGGAAGTGACGTCGGTGCCGGGCCGCAGCGAACTGGACATCCTGCTGCCCATGAATCTCTCGGTCACGGAAAGCTGATGCGCGCCCACGCCAACAGGAGCACTTATCAATGAACCTGCCTCCCGTGATTCGCGTCGCGCTGGTCGATGACCATTCCCTGGTCCGCGACGGCATCAGGGCCCTGCTCTCGGTAATGCCGCAACTGAACGTAGTGGGTGAAGCCGAGAACGGCGCGCAGGCGATCGAAATGGTCGGTCGCTGCCAACCGGACCTGCTGCTGATGGACATCGGCCTCAAGGACAAGAACGGGCTCGAGCTGACCCGACTGCTGGGCAAGCAATACCCCAGCCTCAAGATCCTGATCCTCAGCATGTACGACAATTATGAGTACGTGAGCGAGTCCGTGCGTTCCGGCGCCAGCGGTTACGTGCTCAAGAACGCGCCGTCGCGGGAAATCATCGCGGCCATCGAAGCCATCATCAGCGGCGGTACCTTCTACAGCGCCGAGATAGCCCAGCGGCTCGCCACCGACCCGCACACCGACAACGAGCTGACGCCACGGGAGAGCCAAGTCCTGGCGAAAATGGTCCAGGGCCTGAACAACAAGGAAATGGCCCGTGAACTGGACATCAGCGTACGCACCGTCGAAACCCATCGCCTGAGCATCCGCCGCAAGCTGAACATCGACAAGCCCGCGGCCCTGGTGAAATACGCGATCGACCACGGGATCATTTCCCGCTAGCCCCTTGCTACACTCCCCGGTCTTGTTCCCTTCCCTTGCGAGGCATCCAATCCCGATGAAAACCATAACAAGCTCGATGACGTTCTGTGGCCTGTTGGCGTTCTCCTGCAGCGCCCTGGCCGAGCCGGCACCCTCGCTGCTGGATCAGGTCCTGCAACGTGGCGAACTGAAGGTATGCACCACCGGCGACTACAAGCCCTATACCTTTAAAACCCAAGCAGGCGAATACGAAGGCATCGATATCGACATGGCGCGCTCCCTGGCCGCCAGCCTGGGCGTCAAGGTGCAATGGGTGCAGACCACTTGGAAAACCCTGATGCCGGATATGGTTGCAGGCAAATGCGACATCGGCATGGGCGGGATTTCGGTGACGCTGGAGCGCCAGAAAAAGGCCTATTTCAGTACCACTCTGGACGTGGATGGCAAGATCCCGCTGGTGCGTTGCGAAGACAAGGAGCGCTACCAGACGCTCGAACAGATGAACCAGCCTTCGGTGCGTCTTGTCGAGCCGGCCGGCGGCACCAACGAAGCCTTCGTCCGGGCGTTTCTGCCCAACGGCCAGCTCAGCTTCCATGACAACGTGACCATCTTCCAGCAACTCCTGGACAAGAAAGCCGACGTGATGATTACCGACGCGTCGGAAGCGCTCTACCAGCAAAAACTCAAGCCCGGCCTGTGCGCCGTCAACCCGACCCGCTACCTGCAATATGGCGAGAAGGCCTACCTGCTGCCGCGGGATGACAACACCTGGAAGATGTACGTCGATCAGTGGCTGCACTTGAGTAAAGCCAATGGCAGCTATCAGAAGGTGATTGGGCAATGGCTGGCGGTGCCTGAAGGCCAGTAACGAAACGGTGGTCGCGCACACTCGCCAATACCGGATTTGTGCGCGGCGCCAGGGTCTGGCATGTTGATCCTCTGAAGCGAACAGCCATGAGGCCCCATGCAAATCGAACTCTTGGAAATCAGCGAGCATTTGCATCGCTTTCCCCCATTCGATGACCTGCCCCAGACAACGCTGGAAGACATTGCCCGGCGTGTCGAGGTCGCCTATTTCAAGGCCGGCAGCCCTATCCTCGAAGCAGGTGCTGCCTTACATGACCTGCACTACGTACGCAGTGGTGCAGTCGAGGTGTATCGGCGCGACGGCGAGTTGTATGACCGTCTGGTGGAGGGCGATATTTTCGGTCAGGCCGGCCTGCTACGCAGCAACAAGGTGCGCTTTCCGGCCAAGGCCCTGGAAGATAGCCTGATCTATTTCATCCCGGCGGATGTCATTGCCCAATTGTGCAAGCGGCACGACAGCTTCGCCGATTTTGTCGAAGCCGAAGGTTACTCCAGGCTCAAATCGGCCGTTGAGGCCCAAGGGCGCGCGAGCGATCTGATCCAGCTTAAATCCCGAGCATTGATTTCCCGGAAACTGGTCTGGGTCACGCCACTGACCCGCGTCCAGGAAGCCGCACAGCTGATGACCGAACAAAGCGTTTCCTGTGTCGTCGTCCTGGAGCGGGCCGGGCATAACCCCGGGAAAATGCTCGGCATCGTGACCGACCGGGACCTGCGCACTCGTGTGGTGGCCGCCAACCGCAGCGGCGACACTACCATCGGCGAAGTGATGTCCAACGATCCGGTGTCCATCCAGGCCGACGACTCGCTGTTCGAGGCCATGCTGTGCATGCTTCGAAGCAACATTCACCATCTTCCTGTGATGCATAAGGGCCGCGCCCTGGGCCTGATCAATCTGTCGGACATTATCCGGCACGAGTCCCAGAGCAGCTTGTACCTGGTGAACAGCATCTCCAACCAGACCAGCGTCGAAGGTCTGCGATCATTGCTACGGGATCTACGCGGCACTTACATTCGCATGGTGCGCGACGGTGCCACCGCCCACATGATCGGCAGCGCCATTTCAGGCATTGGTCGCGCCTTCACCCAGCGTCTGCTCGAACTGGCGGAAAGGGAGTTGGGGCCGCCGCCGATTCCCTACTGCTTCATGGTGCTGGGCTCGATGGCCCGGGATGAACAGTTGCTGGTGACCGACCAGGACAACGCCCTGGTGCTGGATGATCGTTTCGACCCGCCCCTGCACGATGAGTACTTCAGGAAGTTGGCCACATTTGTCAGTGACGGGCTCGCCGCGTGCGGCTTCAGTTACTGCAAGGGCGGGATCATGGCGACCAACGCCCAGTGGCGTCAGCCGTTGCGAGTCTGGCGCGACTATTTCACCCAGTGGATTGAAAAGCCGAACGCCGCCACCCTGCTTAACGCTTGCATTTTCTTTGATCTGGACGGGGTCTATGGTCGGTTGGAAATGGTCAACGAGCTCAAAGCGCTTTGCGCTGAAAAACCAAAGGCCACGCCAGCCTTCCTGGCGGCAATGGCGCGTAACGCACTGAACAGGACACCGCCCCTGGGTTTCTTCCGCACGTTTGTCATGGAAACCGACGGGGAGCAAAAACAGATCATCAACCTGAAGGGACGTGGCACGGCGCCCCTTACCGACCTGATCCGAATTCATGCGTTGGCTTGCGCAAGTACCGCACAAAACTCCTTTGATCGACTCGAAGCCATCAGCACGACGAAATGGCTGCAACCGCAAGCCATCGATCATCTACGCTACGCATTGGAGTTCCTGTCGATGGTGCGCATACGGCACCAGGTCCATGCCATCGAGCAGGGCCAGACGCCAGACAACTACATCGAGCCCGAGCGCTTTTCAACCATTGAGCGCCACAACCTCAAGGAAGCGTTCCAAGTGTTGAGCAATGCGCAAAAATTCTTGCGCTTCCGCTATCCCGGCCACGCGCGGCCAACACGATGAGCGCTTCACGGAACCCGAACAGGCAGGCAACACCAGACTGGCCGGCGCGCTTTGCACAGCTGGCACAGCAAGCCAGACACCCTCTCTTGCAACGTTTCTACCAGGCCGGCGTTGCCAACGGACAGACGCCGCTGGAGCAGGTGGACCTGCTGGCCTTGGACCTGGAAACCACCGGGTTGGATGCCCGTATCGACAGCATCGTCAGCATTGGCCTGATACCGTTGACGCTAAAGCGGATACGCTGCGGCGCAGCGCTGTACTGGATCATCAAACCCGCGCGATTGACCCACGAATCGGTAACGTTCCATCGCATCACCCACGCAGATATTCGCCATGCCCCCCGGTTGCCGGACATCATGGAACAGCTGCTGGAAGCAATGACGGGGAAGATCATGGTGGTGCACTACCGGGCCATCGAACGTGATTTCCTGGATCAGGCGTTTCGTCACCATTGGGGAGAAGGTCTGCAATTTCCAGTCATTGACACCATGCAACTCGAGGCGCGGCAGGTCCGGGGCCCTCGCAACTGGCTAGACCGACTGTTGCAACGCCCTCTCGCGTCCATCCGGCTGGCGGACAGCCGACCGCGCTATCACCTGCCGCCCTACCACGCCCATCAGGCCTTGACCGATGCCTTGGCCACGGCCGAACTGCTGCAAGCCCAAGTCGCCACTCACTACAGCCCTGACGTTGCGATTGGAGAGCTTTGGGACTGAGGCCGACGATGGACTCTTTCCATCATCGGCACTCGTCGCCCCTCAGGATCGCGGTTCGGACAACAATCCCTTGACCAGCGAAATGCAGCCCAGCAGCAGGACAATGGCGAAGGGCAATCCGGTGGAAACTGCCATGGCCTGCAAGGCAACCAGCCCCCCTCCCAGCAACAATGCGATGGCGATCACGCCTTCAATGACCGCCCAGAAGACCCGCTGCGGAACGGGCGCGTCAACCTTTCCTCCCGCCGTGATCGTATCGATCACCAGCGAGCCGGAGTCCGAGGAGGTGGTGAAGAACACGATCACCAGCACAATGCCCAGCAGCGACGAAATTTCCTTGAGGGGCAGCCCTTCAAGCATGACGAACAGCTTGAGTTCCAGCACGGCATCCGTCACACCGCTAAGCCCCCCCAGGGTGGCCTGATCAATGGCCGTCCCGCCAAAGGTCGTCATCCACAGCACCGACACCAGCGAAGGCACCAGCAATACCGAAATCAGGAACTCACGAACGGTACGGCCACGACTGACCCTCGCGATGAACATGCCCACGAACGGCGACCAACTGATCCACCAGGCCCAGTAGAACGCGGTCCAGCCCTGGGTGAACTCAGTGTCCGTGCGCCCGAAAGGATTGGACAATGCCGGCAGATATTCAACGTAGGTCACCACGTTCTTGAAGAACCCGGTGAGGATGGCCAGGGTTGGCCCCACGACAATGATGAACAGGAGCAACAGGAGCGCCAGGCCCATGTTGATTTCGGACAACAGCTTGACCCCCTTTTCCAGCCCGGCAAGTACCGACCACAGCGCAATCAGGGTGATGCCGATGATCAACAATACCTTGCTGACGTTGGTGGAGCGGATACCGAACAGGTGCTCAATCCCCGCAGCGGCCTGCTCGGCACCGATACCCAGCGATGTCGCCAGCCCAAACAGCGTGGCGAAGACCGCCAGGATGTCGATGATATGACCGGGCCATCCCCAGACACGCTCGCCCAACAGAGGATAAAAAATCGAGCGTATCGACAGCGGTAAGCCTTTGTTGAAGGAAAACAGCGCCAGGGACAACGCAACGATGGCGTAGATGGCCCAAGGATGCAGACCCCAATGAAAGATAGTCGCAGCCATCGCCAAGTCCGCGGCGCCTTTCATGTCACCCCTTGCGCCCTCAAGGGGAGCCCAATCCGTACGCACGCCACTGGCATCGACCGTGACGCCGCCCATTGCGGCGGCGTAATGCGACATCGGCTCCGCAACACCATAGAACATCAGCCCGATGCCCATCCCGGCGGCGAACAACATGGAAAACCACCCCAGGTACGTATGATCCGGTGTGGCGTCGCGACCACCCAACCGAACCCTACCCAGAGGTGAAACAATCAGCGCCAGGCACAGTAATACGAAGATATTGCCTGCGCTCATGAAGAACCAGGCCAAGTGCCGGGTCAACCAACTGCGCATTGCGCTGAACAGCGGTTCGACTTCGTTTTGCAGGGCTAATGTCATGACGACGAACAGCAAAACGGTGGCGGCAGAGATCAGGAAGACTTTGCCATGGATATCCAGAGAGAACGAAAACTCACCGCTAATATTGTCCTGTCCTATGACATAGTCGGTTTCAATGAGATTTGCCTCGCCGCTGGGGGCTGGTATTCCCTCCGTGCCGGGCGCCTGGGATTTTCCTGATAGATTGCCTACAGGATTTTTACCCACGTGAACCTCCTTTGATATATGCCACGCGCATGCGTGCCATGGCCTGATTAGTCCTGCCGCTCCAAAATGAAAACGAGATGAGCGTGCCATAGCCTAACAAGTCTGGAGGCATGACCAGGGCATCGAGACCGGCCATGACTGTTCTACAAACGCCAATACGCTCCTAGGGCAAGGCGGCATCTCTGGTTCATGCCTTGGAAAAATTCGGTCGCAGACGCAACGAAGGGCGCCGAGACACTGCTCCGACGCCCTTCATCCCCCAATAGGGTGTGACTTCAACTCAATGGGCGGCACGCACCTTGGCAATCTCGTCATACATCGTCTTCACCAGGTCCCCATCCAAGGATTTAGCGAACTTGTCGACCACCGGTTTCACCCGCTCACGCAAGCGATCTTTCTCGGCTGGGCTGATCTCGTTGACGGTCATCGCAGCCGCCAACGTGGCCTTGGCCTTGT
The DNA here is from genome assembly GCF_057655955.1 of Pseudomonas sp. Soil_N_39. NCBI lineage: Bacteria > Pseudomonadati > Pseudomonadota > Gammaproteobacteria > Pseudomonadales > Pseudomonadaceae > Pseudomonas > Pseudomonas sp. Soil_N_39. The sequence continues at coordinate 265,978 of NZ_JBDGLI010000008.1, read as the reverse complement.
CCATGCTCGCCGCCGTGACTTCACGCTGGAATGCTTGCGCCTCGGCCGCGGCCGCGCGAATCAGCGCTTTCTCATCGTCGTTGAGGCGGTTCCAGGTTTTCTGGCTGATGATCAACGACTGCGGGTTGAAGATATGCCCCGTGACGGAAAGATACTTTTGCACCTCGTAGAACTTGTTGCCCTCAATCACCGTGAAAGGGTTTTCCTGGCCGTCGATGGTGTGCTGCTCCAGGCCGGTGTAGACCTCTGGGAACGCCATCGGCACCGGGTTGGCGCCCAGGGCGGAGAAGGTCTCCAGGTAGATCGGCGACTGGATGACGCGAATCTTCAGGCCCTGCATGTCTTCAAGCTTGGTCACCGGGTGCTTGCTGTTGGTCAGGTTGCGAAAACCCAGGTCCCAATAACCCAGCCCTACCAGCCCTTTGCTGTCCAGTTGCGCCGCCAGTTTCTGCCCGACCGGCCCATCGATGACCGCATGAGCTTCCTCTACGTTGTTGAACAGGAACGGAAAATCGAGCATGGCGTAATCCGGTGCCTGGGCGGCCAGGATGCCGGAGTTGAGCACCGTGATGTCCAGTGTGCCGCCCTGCAACGCCGATACCGTTTGCACATCACCGCCCAACGTACCGCCAGGGAACAGGCGGACCTTGAGCTTGCCGCCGCTCTTTTCGCTGAGCAGGTCGGCGAACTTCTGTGCGCCCTGGCCCTGGGGGTGTTCCTTGACGTTCTGGAAGGCGAACCGCAGGGTTCGTTCGCGGATCTCGTCCGCGTGGCTGGCCGCGCCGGTCAACAGCAAGCCCGTCGCGCACGCGCCGGCCAGCAGGGTTTTCATCAGTTTTCCCATGTCACTCTCCGATCGTTATTGTTTTTAAGGTCGAGCTAACAGCACCGGTGTTATCCGGTAAAAAATTTCAATGGCCCCAGGACCAACTGCGGGAACAGGATCAACAGGAACAACACCACAAACTGCGCAAGCATGAACGGCCACACCCCACGCACGATCTCCTCGAAGTCCAGCTTGGCCACCCCGCAAACCACGTTGAGCACAGTGCCCACCGGCGGTGTGATCAGGCCGATGGCCGTGTTGATCAGGAACAGCACGCCGAAGTACACCGGATCGATCCCCGCCTGGATGACGGCTGGCATCAGCACCGGGGTGAGGATGAGGATGGTCGGAGTCATGTCCATCACCGTGCCCACCAGGATGATCAGCACCATCATTACCAACAGCAGAAAGGTCTGGTTGTCCATGAACGGCGCCAGCAGCTCCGCCAATTGGCCCGGCAGATCGGCGATGGTCACCAGCCACGATGAAACCATGGCCGCCGCCACCAGCAGCATCACCACCGAGGTGGTCTTGGCCGAAGACAGGATCACTTCGTACAACTGGCTGACTTTCATTTCGCGGTAGATCACCAGGGACACGAACAGCGAATAAACCGCCGCGACCACCGCTGCTTCCGTCGGCGTGAAGATGCCGAATTTCAGGCCCAGGATGATGATCAAGGGCAGGCCCATGGCCCAACTGCCGTCGAGCAACGTGCGCAGCACTTCGGCACGAGAACGCTTGGGCGGTGTCTCGACGTTTTCACTGCGAGAGATGTACCACCAAGCCACGGCCAGCGAAGCCCCAAGCATCAGCCCCGGCACGATACCGGCCAGGAACAGCTTGGAAATCGACACCCCGGACGCCACGCCAAAGACGATGAAGCCAATGCTCGGCGGAATGACCGGCGCGATGATGCTGCCGGCGGCGATCAGGCCGGCCGAGCGCCCGCGGTTATGCCCGGCCAACACCATCATCGGCACCAGCAGCGCCGCCAGGGCCGCCGCATCGGCCACGGCCGAACCGGAGAGCGAGGCCAGCAGGCAGGACGCGATGATCGCCACGTAACCGAGACCACCGCGCTTGTGCCCTACCAGCGCCATGGCAATGTTGACGATGCGTTTGGACAGGCCACCGACGTTCATGATTTCGCCGGCCAACATGAAGAACGGCACAGCCATCAGCGGAAAACTGTCCGCGCCGTTGAGCAGGTTCTGGGCAATGATTTGCGCATCGAACAGATCCAGATAAACCATCAACGCCACGCTGACCACGAGCAAGGCAAACGCGATGGGCATGCCCAGCGCCATGCTGCCCATCAAGGACCCGAGGAAAATAACCAGTGTCATGGGTGGGTACTCTTGATGGGGTCAGCGGTGGCGGCGTTATGCGTGATCACCTCGGCGTCGTTGTCCTTGACCATCACCAGCTCGTCATCCCCCAGCTTGCCGAACAGCGCCAGGTAGAGCTCGTAGAGCAGGATCGGCGCAGCACTGGCGCCGAACACCAGGCCGGCGCCATAGAACAGCGCCATGGACAATCCCGACGCCGGGGCGACTACATCCAGGTTGATCGCCGCCTGTTGCCAACTGCCACTGAAGATCAGCCAGCAGATGTACAACATCAGCAGATGGCCGATGACCAGGCAGATACGCTTGCCGACCGCCGGCAAGCGCTTGACCAGGCTGTCCATGCCCAGGTGGGCACGGTCCTTGAGCGCCACCAGGGCACCGAGAAAAATCATCCAGACGAAGAACCAGCGCGACAGCTCCTCCGACACACTGATGCCCGAGTTGAACGCATAGCGCAGCACCACATTGCCGAACACCAGCACGATCATCGCGACCATGCACAACACGATCAGCAGCTTCAGCAGCTTGAAATACAGATCCACGACTTTTGTCATCTTGGAAACCTCCGAGGCTTGTCGAGCGCCCACGTCCCACTGGCGCGATAACTTCTGCAACAGCACTGGACCGCTATCGGATCGAACCTGGGAGGCTGGGGGATGCGTTAGAAAGATGGATCAAGGACAAAGCGTGGGGCGCGCGAATGGGCATGGGGTTTCCTCTATTTTTATTATGGTCTTTGCCACGATGGGCAAGACAGGTGCCGCTAAAATGTACCACCCGGTTAGTTTGGTCAATAACCCAGGCAGGTGCACCACACAAAGCGTGCGATTATCGGTCGGGAGGCTTCGACGACTAATGGGTACCTGGCTTAGGAGCAATCCAATCGGCGTAACTTTCTTATTGCAAGTAACGACTGTGCCTAGTGGGATTTTGCATTTGGAATGGATCCATTTTATTTAATATAAAAACTCAAAATAAATTGAACTTTCAATAGATAATTAAGTTCGCGACCAACTCATTAGTTCTTAAAGCCGTTACCACGACGACTTACAGGCGTCATTCCAGTGGCACGCCGCATTTGGGAACAACGTAAAATAAGGCGCCAAAAAAATCACGGCGCCACGCCTTTTAGTATCAATCGAGTATTAAACAGGCACGAAAATACAAAAAATACCTTTAATATCAATAGCTAATTGAAGTTAAAAAAATCAGAAATCCAACCTTTGCTCCACCACCAAAACACCTTTAAAAAATTATTAATCAACTTATTCATATAAACCTTTGCGCTCACGATGTTTGGTGCTATTAATTCTCCGCCCCGAACTTCAAGATGCCACTACGTCACTTCCTGTGCACGTCAAGCCGCTGTCTGACACCGGGCCAACTTAACTTAAATCGCTTGTTTGCTCGAACGCCCCCATCGCGTCCGGGCGGGCTGTTGTGCGGCGCAGCAAACTGCGCGAGGAAGGGCGTCATCGCAACTCATCATCCACGCATCAGGATCCTCTCGATCTTCGGCACCCGTCCGGAGGCCATCAAGATGGCGCCCTTGGTCAAGGCCCTTGCCGCCGAACCGGGCATCGAGTCGCTGATCTGCGTCACCGGCCAGCATCAGAGCATGCTCAAGCAGGTACTGGATCTGTTCGAGCTCAAGGCCGATTTCACCCTCGACGTGATGACGCCGCACCAGACTCTCAACTCCCTGACCGCCGCGTTGTACGCCGCCATCGACCCGGTGCTGGAACAAACCCGGCCGGATCGGGTGCTGGTTCACGGCGACACCACGTCGGCCATGGTGGCTTCGATGGCCGCCTTCCATCGACGCATCCCCGTCGGCCATGTGGAAGCCGGCCTGCGCACCGGAGACATCTACAGCCCTTGGCCGGAAGAAATGAACCGACGGTGCATCGACCTCGGCGCCGATCTGCTATTCGCCCCCACCGGACAGTCCCGCGATAACTTGCTGGGGGAACGCCTGCAAGGCCGTTGCCTGGTGACCGGCAACACCGTGATCGACGCGCTGCAACTGACGGCCCGGCGCATCAACGACGATGCCCGGTTGCGTAGCGAACTGGACCAACAGTTCCCGTTCCTGCAGACCGGACGCAAACTGCTGCTGGTGACCGGCCACCGCCGGGAAAACTTCGGCGAGGGCTTCCTCGACATCTGCAAGGCCCTGCGCCACCTGGCCCAGCGCCCGGATATCCAGATCGTCTACCCGGTGCACCTCAATCCCAACGTGCTGGGCCCGGTGACCGAGCAACTGGGCGAGTTGCTCAATGTGCATTTGATCAAGCCGCTGGACTACCTGGCGTTCGTGCGCCTGATGCAACACGCCCATGTCATCCTCACCGACTCCGGTGGCGTGCAGGAAGAAGCGCCGTCCCTGGGCAAACCGGTGCTGGTGATGCGCGACGTCACCGAACGCCCGGAAGCAGTGGCGGCGGGCACGGTGCGCCTGGTCGGCACCTCGCCGGCATCGATCATCGCCGGCGTGGATGCGCTGTTCGACGATGACGCGTCATGGCGCCGCGCCTCACAAGCGGCCAATCCTTATGGCGACGGCAAGGCCAGCCAACGCATCGTCGATACCTTGATGGGCCGCCCGGTCGACGACTTTGTCGTGGCCCCGCTGCCTGCCCAACGGCAGCCCGTCTATCGGTCGCTGTCCGAGCCACGCGAGCTGCTCGCCGATTTCAACTGAACAACTGCTATTCCCCTTATCAGATCGAGACTTGCCTGAATGAAGCCTTCCGTTGCCATCCCTACGGGTGCGCTCAGCGCCCTTGCCTGTGGCTTGAGCCTGCTCGCGCTCATGCCGACCTTTGCCCTGGCCGCGGACAGCCCGCTGACCCAGGCCATTCATCGACTCAACGCTGATACCCGCCAGACACGTGAGGTTCGCTTGAGCGACCTGGGCATCACGGCGCCGATCCTCTTGAGCGCCAGCGACGCCCGCCGCGAGCTCTACCTGCCGGTCCCCGCCGGCGTTACCCTCGAAGACGCGACGCTGCAACTGGACGCCAGCTACCTCAATGGCGAAGGCGGCCGCAACACCCTGCTGCTGTCCCTCGACGGCTACCCGGTGCGTGCCGAAGGGCTCAGCGAGGCACAAGGCGATGCCAGCGCCAGGCTCGGCGTCGACAAGGCCGCACGTGACAACGGTCTGGTGCGCCTGGGCGTTGCCTGGTCCTCGATAGTGTCTCGACCATTGTGCGAAGACGATCGGGTCATCGGTAATGTGCTGCGCATCCAACCTGAAACACGCCTGAACTACAGCTACGACGCCAGCCAGTTGCGCGACGTCGGTGCGGCCTGGGCGGCCCTGCCCGGCGAGCCCGGCATTCTCGTTGCGCCCGGTTCATTGTCCGCCGCCAGCTACGATTCAGCCTGGCGCCTGGGCGTGGCGCTGGAGCGCATCGGCAAACACAGCCGCATCCTGCCCTTCCCCGCCGTGCAAGACAGCGTGGACCTGGGCAACCTGCACATCCCTGCCGAGTTATTGAGCATTCCGGCCTTCGCCAGCCTTAATGGCAAAGGCCCGCACACCTTGGCCAACCCGGCCGAGATCGGCGCACTGCTGGTGTTAGGCCAGACCCCGAACGTCCAGGCTGACCTGGCGATCAACGAGCCTGCGCTGCTCAAAGCTATCAACCAATCCCTGGACGCGTTGCAAAGCCAGGTCCAGGGACTCGACACGACTGCGGCCAGCGCACTGACCCAGTGGCGCGAACAGCACATCAACGCAGCACTCGCAGGCGCCGGCACTGACAACGTACGCCTGGCCCTGCTGGGCACTCGCCCGGTGCTGATGATCGCCCCAGAATCCACCGGCAAAGCCTTGTCCCTGCTCGGTACGGCCTGGAGCAAACTGGCGCGAAGTCGCCAATTGACCGTGAGCGAAGCGCAAACGCCGTTGAGCGAAGACGGCCGTGTGGTCCTGTCGCGACTGGGCGGCGCCCCCGGCACTTTCGACGTGGCGTCACGCTTCGACTGGAGCACTACGTTTCCCCTGGGCAGTGTCGCTTATGACGGTCGCCTGCCCGTCACGGCCGTGGTGGACGTCTCCGCCGCCCCGGGGGCTTCCGATACGGCACCGGTGGCTTCACTGTTTTTCAATGACTTCCTGATTGGTGCGCAGCAACTGACCCCCAACGGTGAATCGCAACGCATCCAGGCCCATATCCCACGTTACGCCCTGGGGTCGCAGAACATATTGCGCGTGTCGTTCCAACGTCAGCCGGTCAGCGACCGCTGCCTGGAAACGCCGCAAGCCTTCCCAGTGTCGGTCCTGCCGACCAGCCATATTGTCGTGGAAAAAACCTCGCTGGACGACGATTTCTCCGGCCTGGCCGCACGCTTCGCCGCCGACACCCAGATCCTGGTGCCCCAGGCCTACCTCGACCAACCGGCCAGCAGCCTGGCGCGGGTCATTGCGGTGGCTGATGCCAGCGGTGTATCGCCGCTGCGAGCGCAGCTCAAGGTGAGCGCTGATCCAAAAGCCGTCGTCAGCCCGGACAAAGCCTTCCTGGCCTTCGAGTTGGCGCTCAAGGGCAGCCAGGAATCGGTCCAGGTCGACGAGCAGGGTCGCCTGCGCATCAACCACAAGGACCAAGCGCTGCTGGACATACAGCCCCTCAACCAATTGGCCTCGCTGCAAGTGGTGCAGAGCTCGGGCCAATACGGGCTGGTCTATCGGACCCTGGGCAATCAGCCGCCAAGCCTGGCCAAGCCAATCGTGCTGACCCGTGGCGACGTGGCGATTCTGGGCAACAACGGCGCCGTGGCGATCCTCGATACCCAGGACCCCAGCGGCAGCCTGTTGATCGGCCGCGAGGAACCCAAGGGGCTGGATGCCTGGCGCAAACCGTCGCTGCTCTGGCTGATTCCAGGCGCCATTATCCTGTTCCTCCTCTTGTTGCTGGCAGGCCGTAGCGCCCGTCGCAATCGCCAGTAACGGTACCCTTCGATGACGTCGCTTTATTGGCCCTATTGGCTGGCCCACTACTACAACTACCTGGAAGCCGCGACCATCGTGGTCGCGGTACTGATCCTGATCTCCAGCCTGGACGATCTGATCATTGACCTGTGGTACTGGTCTCGTCGCCTGTACCGCAAGTTCACCGTGAACCGTCGCTACCGGCCACTGACCGTCGAGCAATTGTTGGCCCGGGACGAACAGCCCCTGGCGATCATGGTGCCGGCCTGGCTGGAATACGACGTCATCGCACCGATGATCGAGAACATGGTCTCGACACTCGACTACCAGAACTACGTGGTCTTCGTTGGTACGTACATCAACGACCAGCGCACCATCGACGAAGTCGAGCGGATGCGCAGGCGTTACAAACAACTGCACCGCGTGGAAGTGCCCCATGCCGGGCCGACCTGCAAGGCCGACTGCTTGAACTGGGTGATCCAGGCGATTTTCCTCCATGAGAAAACCCATGGCATGACCTTCGCCGGCGTCGTCCTGCACGACAGCGAGGACGTGCTGCATCCGCTTGAACTGCGTCTATTCAACTACCTGTTGCCGCGCAAGGACATGATCCAGTTGCCGGTGGTGTCTCTGGAGCGCAATTGGTACGAATGGGTGGCGGGTGTCTACATGGACGAGTTCGCCGAATGGCATGGCAAGGATCTGGTGGTGCGTGAAAGCATGACCGACACCGTGCCCTCGGCCGGCGTCGGTACCTGCTTCTCCCATCGCGCCCTGCGAGTGCTGGCCGGTGAAACCGAAAACCAGCCGTTCAACACCGACAGTCTCACCGAGGACTACGACGTGGGCGCGCGCTTGGCCAAGGTGGGCATGAATGCGATCTTCGTACGTTTCCCCGTGCAGTTCCGGGTGCTGCGCAAATCCTGGTTCCGCAAACCCTACGAATCGACCCTGACGATGCCACTGTGCGTGCGCGAGTTTTTCCCGGACACGTTCCGCACAGCCTTCCGGCAAAAGGCCCGCTGGACCCTGGGCATCGGCCTGCAAGGCTGGGAGCAGATGGGCTGGAACGGCTCGCTGGCCAACCGATACCTGCTGTTTCGCGACCGCAAGGGGGTAGTGACAGCGTTCATCAGCATCATTGCCTACGCGATCCTGGTGCAACTGCTGGGCCTGATCATCTTGCGCAACAGCGGTTTGTGGGACGTCAGTTTCCCAACGCCTTTTGAAACCAGCAGCGTAATCAAATACCTGTTGCTGGCCAACGGCGTTGCCCTGGCCTGGCGAATCCTGCATCGCTACTACTTCACCACGGTGTTGTACGGCTGGCAGCACGGCTTGCTGTCGATCCCACGCATGTTGGTGGGCAACTTCGTCAACTTCATGGCCGCCGCCCGGGCCTGGCGCATGTTCCTGGTGGGCAAGGTGATGAACCGCAAGCTGGTCTGGGACAAGACCATGCATGACTTCCCATCCACCGACCTGGTCGCCATTGCGCCGCGCCGCTTGGGCAGCGTGCTGTTGTCCTGGCAGGCTATTACCGACACCCACCTGCAAAGCGCCCTGGATGAACAGCAGTCGCGCAATGTGCCGCTGGGGCGAATTCTGCTGAATAACGGCTGGCTGGACGATGAAACCCTGGCCGAAGCCATCGCGTTCCAGAATGACCTGCCCCGGGTCTTCGACGTGGCCGAAAAAACCGCGGCCTCAACCTCGTCACTGACCAGCGAGTTTGCGTTGCGCTGGCGGGCGATTCCCTTGGGGCCCAATGGCGAAGGCCGGGAGCAGATCGCCGTCGCCAATCCGCTTTCCGACGAAGGCTTGCAGCAGGTCAGCGCCGAACTGGGCAGCGAGCCGGTGCAACTGATCGCCAGGGAAAGTGAAATTCTCGCTTTGTTGCGCCAGTTGCCCGCACGCAACGGCCACGCCGTACCGAATGCCAGTGCGCCGCTGCTGGGTGACTTGCTGATCGAAATGGGCCTGCTCGACCGCGATCAATTCAGCCGTGCCATGTTGCAATATCGTCCGCAGCACCACGGCCGGATCGGCGATTACCTGGTGGACAGCGGCGTGCTGCCCCGGACAACCATCGAACAAGTGGTGGCCCGTCAGCATAATCTCTACCCAACGGAGCTCCCGGCATGAACCGCCCCTTCCTGACTTTTTTGGCCACGGGGCTGAGCCTGATCCCTGCGTTTGCGCTTGCCGAGACGTTGCCGCTGCCACTGACCGGCCCGGCCTATACCGTTGCCAACGAAGCCTACAGCGCCTACGAGCGCAAGGACTACGACCTGGCCATCGCCAAGGCCCGCGAGGCCCTGCGCCTGCGTGCCGATGTGAAGCGCCTGAACACGCTGATTGAATTGGCCGAGCGGGACAAAAAGCTGCGCGACCAACCTCGGACCGCTGCATCTTCGCGCGCGGCGCCAGCTTCACCGGGTTTCGTCGCGGCGTCCCAGGGGTTCAAGGCCTACGACCGCGAACAATTCGACCTGGCCGCGCAATCGGCCCGCAAGGCCATCAGCCAGGCCCCCCGACACCGTGAATATCGCCTGTTGCTGATCGACTCCTTGCAACGCCAGCAACACTTGGAAGAAGCCGATCGGGCCACCACCGAGGCCCTCGGCGTCTTTGCCAACGACAACACATTGTTCCTGCGCCGCAAAGCCATTCGCCGCCAATTGGCCGTACCGCTGGTGACCCAGGGCTATCGCGCCCTGGAGCAAGGCAACACGACCCGCGCCGTGGACCAGGCGCGCAAAGCCGTGGCTTGGGCCCCGGAAATCGCCGCTAACCAGCAATTGCTCATCAGTGCGCTACTGGCGGCGAAGGACTATCCCGGTGCCGAACAGGCCGCGTCTTCCGCACTGGCGGTGGACGACCGTCAAGCCGCCCCTTGGGTGTTGCGCAGCTATGCCCGTAACCACCAGGGCAAGTCGCAGGCGGCCCAGGATGATCTTGACCAAGCCCAGAGCCTTGCGGGCCTGTCGGCAAGGGAAGCCCGTGACATCCGCTCCGCCCAGGCCCAATCCTCACCCCCCGTCCTGCTCTGCCAGGAAAGTACCTACGGTCTGACCTGCGCCATCTCGCCGGGTAACACCGGCGATCAGGCTCCGGTGAGTGATCTGCAGCTTGCTTACAATGGGGTTCGGGCCGGCGACGACGAAGCTGCCCATGCCGCGTTCCGCAAAGCGGACGCCACCGCTCGACTGGCACCGGCACCCGCCCAGGACGCCGCCTACAACGCCATGCGGGTCCATGAAGACGACGAAGCCGTGGCGTATTTCAAGCGTGTCATCGATGGGCAAAAAACCGCTGAGTCGCCCCTGTCCGCGCAACAGCTGTTCGATACCCGTCGCACCGTGGGCGATGTATCGCGCAGGCTCGGCCTGACCAGCACCACCAGCTATCGTGGCAGCAGCTCCAGTGGCCTGAGCGCCGCCCCGGGCGCCAGTAGCAGCGGCAGCGAAAGCAATGACCTGCTGCAAAACAGCACCGAACTGTCGTGGCGTCCGCTGGGCTATCGCAACGGCCGCTTTGTCGAACTCTATGGGCGCATCACCGACACCCTGTGGAGCAAGAACAGCGATTCGGACACCGGCGCCGATGCCTTGCAAGGCGCCCTAGGCGTGCGGGTCAAGCCCTTCAGTTCGGTCAACATCATGGCCGCCCTTGAACGGACCTTCCCGCTGGGGTCTTCCAATGTCGACGGCGACTGGCTGGTGCGACTGGCCTACGGTTCGAGCATCGGTACCGATCTGCGAGTCGATGTGCCGAGCTGGTGGACCTCGCAGCTGTATGCCGAGGTCGGCCACTACCTCAACGCCTCGCGCAATTACTTCAACAGCGAATGGCAAGTGGGCCGCAGCTACGCCATCGGCGGGACCGGCTCGCGCTGGGTGGCGTTCCCCCATGTCGTCGCGGCGATCGACTACGATTCCAAGATGAAGAGCGAAGCCGGCGGCGGCTTTTCTTCCGGCGACGCCGGAGGGATCGGGATAGGAAACAACGTACGCTATTGGTTCCGGGAAGACGCCTACAACGCGCCACGCTCCTATGTGGATTTTTCCCTGCAATACCGGGCCAGGGTATTTGGCGAAGATCAGGCCAAAGGCGTGTTCGCCCGCCTGACCTACTCCTATTGAGCCCGTGGGTGTGACCGTCGCTCCATCGGCACGAAAAGCGGCTCGCCTTGCCGGGCCGCGACTACACTGCCTCCAGAAGGAACCTGTTTGAAAAGCTTCGCAACGTTCGTCCATCGCAAGACCGTCGCGGCGCTGTTAGTGGTCGCGCTCCTCGGCGCAGGTACAGGGACGTACTACATGAGCACGCTCACTGCGGCACCGAACATCGTCGGCATCGTCTGGCAGCCGGACAACCAGACCGTCGGTATCAGCGGCCATTGGGAAAAACTGGGGGTGCACGCGCTGCTGGTGCAATGGACGGTGGTGGACGACCAAGCCTTCGTGCCCGGCACCGGCCTGACCAGCGTACCGGTACTGCCGGATTGGGCGCGCATCGCCAAGGCGCCCTGGGCCCAGGATGTCATCCTTGGGCTGGCCGGTTATTTCAGCGAGAACCGCTCCCGGGACAATATCGAGCAACTGGCGGCGCTGTCGGAGCGCATCGCCGGGTTGCCGACGCCATTGCATGTCACCGGTTGGTATTTTCCGGCTGAAGTCGACCCCAGTTGGTCGCGCGCCTCGGAGCTGCCGGCCTTGCTCGCCAAGCTGCCGCGACCGCTGTGGATCAGTGTCTACGACGGCGCCAACATCGGCCCCGCTGCCACCGCAGACTGGCTCAAGCAATGGCTGCCGAACGACATCGGCGTGTTTTTCCAGGACGGCGTCGGCGTCTACGCCCGCACCGCCCCGGTGGCTCGGAACTACGCCGATGCCCTGCGTGATCGGCTTGGCAAGGATCGCGTGCGGATCATCGTCGAAGCTTTCCGCCCCCAATACGGCGGTGGTTTCCGCTCCGCTACCGTCGCCGAACTCAAGCCACAACTGGCGGCCTATGCAGGCTACCCGCTCTACCTGTTCGACGGGCCGCACTACATGACCCCGGCGTTGGTGGACCAACTGAAGCAAGCCCTCGCCCAGCCCTGACCAGGCACTTGAAGCTATCCGCCCGCCCGCGCTGACTGAGTTTGTATCGGTCTGTATATGAAATGCGGACTGATACGAAATGATGAATTTCACCCACTTCTGGCACACATCGTCGATACATCTGCGCGTTTAACTGTGCTCACCGGACAGCAGCACCCGGCCTACTCAACTAAACGCAAGGAGAATCACCATGTTCAACTTCTCGAAACTCTCGTCCTTGGCAATCGCCCTCACACTGGTTGGCGGTGTCGGCCTGGCGAACGCTGCCTCGGCAAAGAACGCCCCGGCCCAGGCTGCGCATCAACTGGCGGAAGGCGGGTCTGATCGGTTGATTCAGAATCGTGTGGCTGAAGGAGGCTCTGATCGCTTGATCGAGAATCGCGTGGCAGAAGGTGGGGCCGATCGGTTGCAGGAGTTGCGTGAACGCAGTGCGGTGTGAACACGACTTTGTGGCGAGGGAGCTTGCTCCCGCTGGGCTGCGTAGCAGCCCCTCGCCCCTCCCACTCGTTCAGGCATCGGTCGGCAGGCTTTGCGACTGCTTCGCAGTCGAGCGGGAGCAAGCTCCCTCGCCACAAAAGCTCAAAGCTCATTGGCCCAAAACTCAAGCCACATGAGTCATGAGACATGGCTCATGGCTTGATGTTCTTCAGCTCATTGAGCAAGGCGAGCAGTTGCTGCATCTTTTCCTCGCCAAACTGTTCTTCGATCCGCCGATAGTTGCCTTCCATACCCTCGCTCATGGACACGAAACACTGCTGGCCGCGCTCGGTCAGGCCCACGAAGACCCGCCGCTGGTCCTGGCTGGACTTCTGCCGACGCACCAAGCCATCGCGCTCCAGGCGACTGAGCACACCGGTCATGCTCGGCTTGAGAATGCAGGCCTGATGGGCGAGCTGGTGGCTTTCCAACTCACCTTGCTGATGGAGGATGCGGATCACTCGCCACTGCTGCTCCGTGAGGTCATGCTGGTTCAGCGCCGGGCGGAAAAAAGCCATCGCCGCTTCGCGGGCTTGCAACAGCGTCAGGGTCAAAGAAGGTCTGGGGTTGGCCATGTTCGAACTGTGTGAATGGGCGAGTCGGCAGCTTAGTGTCGTCGCCAGGCGGCTGCAAGAAGCAAAGCCGCGCTATGTCACTGTGGAAGGGGGTTCTGTGGGAGCAAAGCTTGCTCGCGATGGAGGCGCCTCGATTTCTGAAAGACCTCATCGCCAGTATTCGCGAGCAAGCTTTGCTCCCACAGAAATCCCTCCCGCCACCATTCAGCGCAACCCCGATTGCCGCTGGCGATACTCCCCCGGCGTGAGCTGGGCGTAACGTTGGAAAAACCGACTGAAATACGCCGGGTCCTTGAAGCCGAGCTGGTAGCAGATTTCATTGGCCGAGCTGCCGGTGAACAACAGCAGTCGCTTGGCCTCCTGCATCAACCGCTCCATGATCAGGCGCTTGGAAGGCAGGTCGGCGATGCGACGGCACACGTCATTGAGGCGCGCCTCGGTCACGCCAATGCCTTCGGCGTAGCGCGACAACGGCCAATGCTGCAGGTAGTGGGCCTCGATCAGCTCGTTGAAGCGGTGAAAGATCTTCAGGTCTTCATGCCGCGCCGGCCTGGCTTCCAGGGAGTTGGAACACAACCGCAGCAAGCTGATCATGATCAGTCGCGTCAACCCGTCCAGCGCCGCGCTGCGCCCCGGATGCCCCGCCACCACCTCCTCGCTCAGTTCCTCGAACAGGAATTCCAGGCGCCGCACCTCCCCCGCCTGCCCAGGCCCCAGTTGCGCCAAGGCCACGCAGGCGGCCGGCATCTGCACGCCAGCCGGCGCCAGGCTCGGGTCAGCATCGATCAGTTGCCACACCAATTGCTGGCGCACCGTCAGCACATGCCCGTCGCTGTCGGCCTCGGTCACGAAGGCATGGGGAATGGTCGGCGGCGTGAGGAAGAACATCGGGCCGGATTCGACGTACTGCTGGTCATCGAGGTATACGCGCACGGTGCCACTCTTGACGTAGTGCACCTGGAAGAACCGGTCGTGGCGGTGCACCGGCATGTTGCGGCCGAAAAAACCCGCCAGGTTGGCGAGCCGGTCGTAATGCACTTCGGCGTCGCTGTAGCGCTGGTCATACACCTGACCAATGTTGATGTTCGGAATCGGCTGGCGGTCGGTCATCACGCAATGCTCGTTTTTATGCTGATTCAGGTACCTGCCGCTCTCATCCTGCACCGAATCTGGCAAGGCAACCAGTGCCGGTCATTCTGTCACGCTTGACGATAGTTAACATCTTAATTATAACTGTTAACACATTAACAATAACCGCAGAGCCCTCATCACTCTGCCATCGCCAGGAGACAAGCATGAGCCGTGCCCTGCATGACGTCGCGACCGGCACCCTGTTCGGGGTCGCGCTGAACTACCAGGGGCTGCTGAAACAGCGCCTCGCCGAGTTCGAGCAACCGCCCTATCAGAAGCCGCCGCTCAAGCCCGTTCTGTTCATCAAGACGCCCAATACCCGCAACCGGCACGACGCCGACGTGGTTCACCCCGGTCACGGCGAAAGGCTGCAACCAGGACCGGCCCTTGGCGTGGTGATGGGCAAATCGGCCAGCCGCGTCAGCGCCGCCGAAGCCCTGGACTACGTGGCCGGCTACACCATCGTCAATGAATTCAGCCTCCCGGAAGACAGCTATTACCGCCCCGCCGTCAAGGCCAAGTGCCGGGATGGCTTCTGCGCCATCGGTCCGGAACTGGTGCCGACCGCCCAGGTGACCGACCCCCACAGCCTGGCGATCACGCTGTACGTCAACGGCGAGGTTCGCCAGCAAAACAGCACGGCCAACTTCGTTCGCAACATTCCCCAGTTGATTGCCGAAATCAGCGAGTTCATGACCCTGCATGCCGGCGATGTGCTGATCACCGGTACGCCTGAGGGCCGGGTCGATGTTCTGCCCGGTGACCGTGTCGAAGTGGACATCAGCGGCCTGGGCCGCCTGGTCAATACCGTCGTGGCCGAGCAAACAGGAGCAGATTCATGAAACACGCGCGCATTCGTTTTGAAGGCCAGGAGCACGCCGTCACCGTCGAAGCCCACAACGCCGTGCGCCTGGCCGACGGTCGCCTGCTGGCCGAAGACCAGGTCCAGTGGCTGCCACCGGCCAGCGGCAGCATGTTCGCCCTGGGCCTGAACTACGCCGATCACGCCGCCGAACTGGCGTTCAAGCCACCGACCGAACCCCTGGCGTTCATCAAATCGCCCGGCACCTACACCGGCCACAACCAGGCGACCTGGCGCCCCGACAACGTCGTCTACATGCATTACGAGTGCGAGCTGGTGGCGGTCATCGGCAAAGCCGCGCGCAACGTCAAGCGCGAGGATGCACTGAGCTACCTGGCCGGCTACACCGTGTGCAACGACTACGCGATCCGCGACTTCCTGGAAAACTACTACCGCCCTAACCTGCGGGTGAAGAACCGTGACGCGACAACGCCCGTCGGCCCCTGGATCGTCGATGTGGCCGATGTGCCGGACCCGAGCAACCTGAAGCTGCGCACCTGGATCAACGGCGAGTTGCGCCAGGAAGGCAGCACCAAGGACATGATTTTCGACATCCCCTACCTGATCGAATACCTGTCCAGCTTCATGACCCTGCAGCCCGGCGACATGATCGCCACCGGCACGCCGGAAGGCTTGGCGGACGTAATGCCCGGTGATGAAGTGGTGGTGGAAGTGGAAGGCGTGGGTCGCCTGGTCAATCGAATCGTTAGCGAAGCCGAGTTCTTCGCATCCCGTAAAGAGGCTTGAGCAGCATGATCAAACACTGGATCGACGGCCGTGAGGTCGAAAGCAAAGACGTCTTCGTCAACTACAATCCGGCCACCGGGGAGGCCATCGGCGAAGTCGCCAGCGGCGGAGCCGAGGAAGTCGCCCAAGCGGTCGCGGCGGCCAAGGAAGCGTTTCCGAAATGGGCCAACACCCCAGCCAAGGAACGCGCCCGGCTGATGCGCAAGCTCGGTGAATTGATCGAGCAGAACGTGCCGAAGCTGGCCGAACTGGAAACCCTCGACACCGGTTTGCCGATCCACCAGACCAAGAACGTGCTGATCCCACGCGCCTCCCACAACTTCGATTTCTTTGCTGAAGTCTGCACGCGGATGGACGGCCACACGTATCCGGTCGACGATCAGATGCTCAACTACACCCTGTACCAACCGGTGGGTGTCTGCGCGCTGGTGTCGCCCTGGAACGTGCCGTTCATGACCGCGACCTGGAAGACCGCGCCGTGCCTGGCGCTGGGCAACACGGCTGTGCTGAAGATGTCCGAACTGTCACCGCTGACCGCCAACGAGTTGGGTCGCCTGGCGGTCGAAGCCGGCATTCCCAGCGGTGTGTTGAACGTGATCCAGGGCTATGGCGCCACCGCCGGCGATGCGTTGGTGCGCCACCCGGATGTGCGGGCGATCTCTTTCACCGGCGGTACCGCCACCGGCAAGAAAATCATGCAGACCGCCGGGTTGAAAAAGTACTCGATGGAATTGGGCGGCAAGTCGCCGGTGCTGATTTTCGAAGACGCCGACCTCGAACGTGCCCTTGATGCGGCACTGTTCACGATTTTTTCCCTCAATGGCGAGCGCTGCACCGCCGGCAGCCGGATCTTCATCCAGGAAAGTGTCTACCCACAATTCGTCGCCGAGTTTGCCGCCCGCGCCAAACGCCTGATCGTCGGCGACCCGCAAGACCCGAAAACCCAGGTCGGCTCGATGATCACCCAGGCCCACTACGACAAGGTCACCGGCTACATCAAGATCGGCATCGAAGAAGGCGCCACCCTCCTGGCCGGTGGCCTGGAGCGCCCGGCCAACCTGCCGACGCACTTGAGTCGCGGCCAGTTCATCCAGCCGACGGTATTCGCCGACGTCAACAATAAGATGCGCATCGCCCAGGAAGAAATCTTCGGTCCGGTGGTGTGCCTGATCCCGTTCAAGGATGAAGCCGAAGCCTTGCAACTGGCCAACGACACCGAATATGGCCTGGCCTCGTATATCTGGACCCAGGACATCGGCAAGGCCCATCGCCTGGCCCACGGCATCGAGGCCGGCATGGTGTTCATCAACAGCCAGAACGTACGCGACCTGCGCCAGCCTTTCGGTGGCGTAAAGGGTTCCGGAACCGGTCGCGAAGGCGGACAGTACAGCTTTGAAGTGTTTGCCGAGATCAAGAACGTTTGCATTTCCATGGGCAGTCATCACATACCGCGTTGGGGGGTATGACGTAGAGAAAATCTGGTGATAAACCTTGTGGCAAGGGGATTTATCCCTGCTCCTGTGGGAGCAAGGCTTGCCCGCGATGAAGACTATGCGGCCTACCAGAAATCGAGTCGCCTGCATCGCGAGCAAGCTTTGCTCCCACAACCGAGATTCAACAAGAACAATTTTTCAGGAGAATCATCATGGGCGAAGTCGTCCTGGCTGCGAAAATCTGCCACGTTCCCTCGATGTACCTGTCGGAGCTGCCCGGCAAGCACCACGGTTGCCGCGCCGCAGCGATTGCCGGCCACAAGGAAATCGGTCGCCGCGCCCGTGAGCTGGGCGCCGATACCGCCGTGGTGTTCGACGTGCACTGGCTGGTCAACAGCGCCTACCACGTCAACAGCGGCGCGCACTTCAAGGGCATCTACACCAGCAACGAGCTGCCGCACTTCATCAAGAACATGGAGTACGAATACTCGGGCGCCCCGGAACTGGGCGAACTGATCGCCGCCGAGGCCAATGCCGTGGATGTGCGCACCCTGGCCCATAACATCCCAAGCCTTGAACTGGAATACGGCACGCTGGTGCCCATGCGCTACATGCACATGGATGTCCCGCAAGACCAGAAATTCAACGTCGTGTCGATTGCCGCCTGGTGTGCCTGGCATCGCCTGCAGGACAGCTTCGCCTTCGGCGCCGCCGTGCGCCGGGCCATCGAGAAAAGCGATCGCAAGGTACTGGTACTGGCGTCCGGCTCGTTGTCCCACCGCTTTTCCGATGATCGCAACGCCGAAGCCAACATCCATAACTGGACGCGGGAATTCGACAAGCAGGTCGATCTGCATGTCGTCGAAATGTGGCGCCAGGGCCGCTGGAAAGAGTTCTGCGCCATGCTCCCGGACTATGCCGAACACTGCTTCGGCGAAGGCAAGATGCATGACACGGCGATGCTGCTGGGGTTGCTCGGCGGGCCGGACTACGACAAGCCCGCCGAAATCATCACCGAGCCTTTCGGCAGTTCCGGCACCGGACAGATCAACGCCATTTTTCCAGTCTGAACAGCAGCCGCAAGCGACAAGCTGATCGCTTTCAACTTGTCGCTTGCGGCTTACAACTCAAAGCTGCCGACGCAGGAGGCCCCCATGCCCCATTTCATCGCTGAATACACCGACAATATCGAACAACAAGCCGACCTGCCCGGCCTGTTTGAAAAGGTCCATGCCTTGCTGGGCGAAAGCGGCGTATTTCCCCTGGGCGGCATCCGCAGCCGTGGCGTGCGCCTGGACACCTGGCGCATGGCCGACGGCAAGCACGACTACGCCTTCGTGCACATGACCTTGAAAGTCGGCCATGGCCGTGACCTGGCCACCCGCCAGAAAGTCGCGGAAAAACTCTTCGAGGCGATCACCGCGCACTTCGCCGAACTCCAGGCCCAACGCCTGCTGGCCCTGTCATTCGAGATGATCGAGCTGCACGAGCAACTCAACTTCAAGGCCAACAACGTCCACGCCTTCCTCAAGGGCCAGGCCTCCTGAATCCGTCTGCCCCGCACTCCCCATCGGCCTCTCTGACAAAAAGTACAAGATCATGAGCACAGCCAATACCGCCGACACGGCCGGCACCATCGCCCACGACCGCACCCATGCCACCATCACCTGGCGGCTGATGCCGCTGTTGCTGGTCTGTTACCTCTTCGCCCACCTGGACCGCATCAACATTGGCTTCGCGAAGATGCAGATGAGCGCCGACCTGCAGTTCAGCGACACGGTCTACGGCTTCGGCGCCGGCCTGTTCTTCATCGCTTATGCGCTGTTTGGCGTGCCCAGCAACATGGCCCTGGACCGGGTGGGCCCGCGGCGCTGGATCGCCACGCTGATGGTGGTCTGGGGCGCCCTGTCCACCGGCATGTTCCTCATCGAAAGCGCCGCCGGTTTCTACGTGTTGCGCTTTCTGCTGGGCGTGGCCGAGGCCGGTTTCTTTCCTGGCATCCTGGTCTTTCTCAACCGCTGGTATCCGGCCCGGCGCCGGGCCCAGGTGACCGCGTTGTTTGCCATCGCCGTGCCAATGGCCGGGGTGATTGGCGGGCCATTGTCCGGTGGCATTCTCGAGCATTTCCATGACCTTGGCGGCCTGCGCGGCTGGCAGTGGATGTTCGTCATCGAAGGGCTGCCGGTGATCCTGCTCGGCCTCGTTGTGCTCAAGTGCCTGCCGGACAGTTTCGAGACGGTCAACTGGCTCACGCCACACGCCAAGCAACAACTGCGTGAACAACTGAGCCTTGAAGAACAGCGCAAATCCATCACCTCGTTTTCGGCGATTCTCAACAATCCGCAGGTCTGGTTGTTGGTGGCGGTGTACTTCGCCGTGATGCTGGCGGTGAACACCCTGGCCTTCTGGATGCCGACCCTGATCCACGGCGCCGGCATCGGCAGCGACGGCAAGGTCGGGCTGCTCAGCGCAGTGCCCTACCTGGCCGGCTGCTTTTTCATGATCGGTTGCGGACGCTCCTCCGACCGCCATCGCGAACGCCGCTGGCACCTGTGCGTGCCGCTGTTGATGGCCGCGCTGGGCATTGCGGTCGCCGGACTTTCCCCGGGCAATCCGACCCTGGTGCTCAGTGGCCTGATCGTCGCTGGCATGGGCGCCAGCGCGGCGTTGCCGATGTTCTGGCAAATGCCGCCGGCCTTCCTGTCCAACGGCACCCAGGCCGCCGGCATCGCCCTGATCAGTTCCTTCGGCAGCATCGCCTCATTCTTCGCGCCCTACCTGATCGGCTGGATGCGCGACACCACCCAGAGCGCCAGCCTCGCCCTCTATGTGCTGGCCCTGCTCATCGCCCTTGGCGGCTTGCTGGTGCTGCGCACCCGGGCTGCCATCGTCAATCCTCAATAAGAGACCCTTGCCATGCTTGACCAGACCTTCATCCAACAAGCCGCCGCCCGCCTCGACCATGCCGAACGCTCCCGCGAGCAAGTGCGGCAGTTTTCCCTCGACCACCCGGACATCACCATCGAGGATGCCTACGCCATCCAGCGTGCCTGGGTGGCCCAAAAGATCAAGGACGGGCGCAAGTTGGTCGGCCACAAGATCGGCCTGACCTCCCGAGCCATGCAGGTGTCGTCGAACATCACCGAACCGGACTACGGCGCGCTGCTCGATGACATGTTTTTCGATGAAGGCACCGACATCCCGTTCGAACGCTTCATCGTGCCACGGGTGGAAGTGGAGCTGGCGTTCATCCTCGGCAAGCCGTTGAAAGGCCCGAACGTGACCGTGTTCGACGTGCTCGACGCCACCGAATGGGTGATCCCGGCGCTGGAAATCATCGACGCGCGCATCCAGCAGATCGACCCGCAGACCAAGGCGACCCGCAAGGTGTTCGACACCATTTCCGACAACGCCGCCAACGCCGGGGTGGTCATGGGCGGTCGCGCCGTACGCCCGACCGAGATCGACCTGCGCAAGGTGCCGGCGGTGCTCTACCGCAACGGCGTGATCGAAGAGTCCGGCGTCTCGGCCGCGGTGCTCAATCACCCGGCCAAAGGCGTGGCCTGGCTGGCGAACAAGCTGGCGGCCTATGACGTCACCCTGCAACCGGGACAGATCATCCTCGGTGGCTCCTTCACCCGCCCCGTGGCCGCCAACCCCGGCGACACCTTCCATGTCGACTACGACATGCTCGGTTCCATCGCCTGCCGTTTCGTCTGATCGGAGAACGCCCCATGGACATGCCCATCAATACCTTCAAGCAACGCCTGCGCAGCGGCGAAGCGCAGATCGGCCTGTGGCTGGGATTGGCCGATGCCTACTGTGCGGAACTGGCGGCCAATGCCGGCTTCGACTGGCTGCTGATCGACGGTGAACACGCGCCCAACGACTTGCGCACCCTGCTCGGCCAGCTCCAGGCCGTGGCGCCCTACCCCAGCCAGCCGGTGATACGTCCGGTAATCGGCGACACGGCGCTGATCAAACAAGTGCTCGATATCGGCGTGCAAACCTTGCTGGTGCCGATGGTGGAAAGCGCCGATCAGGCGCGCGAACTGGTGCGCGCCATCCACTATCCGCCCCACGGTGTCCGCGGGGTCGGCAGTGCGCTGGCCCGGGCGTCGCGCTGGAACAGCATCCCCGGCTACCTCGACAAGGCCGATGAACAGATGTGCCTGCTGGTGCAGATCGAAAGCCGCGAGGGCCTGGCCAATCTGGATGCCATTGCGGCGGTGGAAGGCGTGGATGGGGTCTTCATCGGCCCGGCGGACCTGAGTGCGTCCATGGGCTTTCGCGGTAACCCCGGCCACCCGCAGGTGCAAACGGCCATCGAAGACGCCATCGCCCGCATCCGCCAGGCTGGCAAGGCCGCCGGGATTCTCAGTGCCGATGAAAAACTGGCCCGCCGCTACATCGAACTCGGCGCGGCGTTTGTCGCCGTGGGCGTGGATACAACGGTGCTGATGCGGGGCTTGCAGACACTGGCGGCGGCGTTCAAGGACACACCAAAACCTGCGACGGGTGGTGTGTACTGATCGGTATCAAATGCCTTGTGGCAAGGGGATCTGTGGGAGCAAAGCTTGCTCGCGAAACAGGCACCTCGGTCTCTGGAAGACCGCAGCGTCTTCATTGCGGGCAAGCCTTGCTCCCACAGAAAACAACCAGCCCGGGTTCTCAGCGCCTGATCGCCTTCAGGTCATTGAGCAAGCCCAGCAACGTCTGCAGTTTTTCCTGCCCCAACTTGTCCTGCAAGCGCTGGTAATTCTCTTCCATGCTCTGGCTCATCGAATCGAAGCTCGCCTGCCCTTGCGGCGCCAGGCGCACCAGCACCCGCCGCTGGTCCTGTTCGGCCTTGCGCCGCACCACCATGCCCGCCGCTTCCATGCGCACCAACACGCCGGTCATGCTGGGCTTGAGGATGCAGGCCAGTTCGGCCAAGCGATTGATCTCCAGCTCATCGTGCTGGCTGAGAATCCGGATGACCCGCCATTGTTGTTCGGTCAAGCCATGTTGATTGAGGGAAGGTCGGAAAAAACCCATGGCCGCTTCGCGGGCCTGTAGCAGGGTCAGGGTCAAGGATTGGCGCGGCTTGGGCATGGAGTAGGTTCGCGAGAAGACTTAGTTAATGAGTTAACTAAATCTTAACAGCTTCCAACTCATGCTGGACTATCCATTCACAGAATCTGGATCAAACGATGGCCCCTGTGGCGAGGGAGCTTGCTCCCGCTGGGCTGCGCAGCAGCCCCCGGCTCAGCTGTCATAACCCTGTGGGAGCGAGCTTGCTCGCGATAGGGGCCTGCCAGTCAACATCAACATCGACTGGTCGACCGCCATCGCGAGCAAGCTCGCTCCCACAGAAATGCATTTGCCTTACCGGGGCAGATGCCATTCATGTCGCTCAAGCGCCCTTGATCACGCCCTTGAGCACTTGCTTGAAATGTTCGACCTGTTCCTCGCTGAACTGACCGAACACCTTGTCCTGCTGTTCCTTGGCAATCGCCCAGAGCCCTTCGGTCTCATCGATACCCTTGGCGGTCAGGCGTACCCGCTCACCTTCATCGCTCACCAACCCCTTGCGCTTGAGATTGGCCACGGCTTCTTCGATCTCGCGCACCGGCATCGCCACCTCCCGCTGCAAGTCGCACAGGTTCAGCCCGGCGTCGTTCTCCAGCACCATCAACATCCGCGCCTCACTGGTGCGCAAACCGGTGGACAACTGACGCGGCTGGTAGCTGGCCTGGTAGGCTCGCAGCGCCTGGGTCATCAGGTAGTACAAGTTGTGGCTCAAGCGTCCCTGGAAGTGACTGCTGGGAGACTGGCCCTCTTCCCGTTTGGTCATGCGCGTGTGGGGCAGCACCATCGAGTAGGCGCCCTGGTGATAGAGCAAGGGCGAGCGTCCGAAATCGTCAAAGGCCACGACCTTGCCGATCATGATCCAGTGATCGCCACCGTCGACCTGCTGGAATTTTTCACAGTGAAAACGCGCCGAGCAATCGACGAACACCGGAGCTCCGCCTTCGCCGGTCTCGAACTGGATTTGTGCGAAGCGGTCCTCCTTGGGTCGCGCGAAGTTGTTCGACAGGTCGATCTGGTCGGCGGCCAGCACGTTCACCGCAAAATGGCTGGCGGCTTCGAACACTTCGTGGCTGCTGGAGCGCTTGTCGATGCTCCACAGGATCAGTGGCGGGTCCAGGGACACCGAGTTGAAACTGTTGGCCGTCACCCCGACCTTGCGGCCATCTTCAGTGGCGGCGGTGACCACGGTCACGCCGGTGGCAAAGTTACCCAGGGCCCGGCGGAACGCGCGGGTATCGAAAGCGGTATCGCAAAGACTGGACATGCAAGACTCCCGGCCGCCTCAAGGGACGGCCTCGATTATTGTTCTAAGGACAGGCGGTCAAACCATGGACGGATCGGGCTCGAGCCCCATCAGCTCACGACCGAGGATCTGCGCGCAGACGTCGTAGTCGGTGTAGGCATGGGCGCCAGTCAAGTGAGCGTCGCGGAACAGCCGTTGCAACTCGTTGTTCTCGAACCAGGCGCCGCCGCCGGCTGCCTCCATCAAGCGGTCGACGGCCTGGATGCACATCTTGGTGGCATAACCCTGGTTGGTCCGCCAGAACGCCAGGGTTTCCCGGCTGGGGTATTCGTGGCGCTCGCCATGTTCAGCGTGCTCCTGCCAGGTTTTCTCCAGGAAGGCACGGGCCGCCGCCACCTGATGGGTCGACTCGGCCAGGCGCATCAACGCCGGGGTGGCGGCACCGACGGCCGCGCCGGTGTAGGCCCGCACGCGGTTGCGGGTTTTCTCGCGAAAGACCTCCAGCATGCGCTCGGCCACGCCCAGGCTGACCGTGGAGAAACCACTGGCGAAATACGGCCGGTACGGCGAGTAGAAAATCTTGCTGTCGGGGTACAGGCCGAATCCGCCGGACTTGCCTTCCATCATGTCCTTGGCTTTCTGGATCCGGTGTTCCGGCACAAAAGCGTTGTCGATGATCAAGGTCTTGCTGCCACTGCCGCGCATACCCACCGCGAACCAGTCATCGCGAATCTCATAGTCGCTGCGTGGCAGCACCGCAAAGCAATAGTCCTGGGTGCCTTCGGCGTTTTTGCGGCGAAACCCCACGATCGCCCATTCGGCATGATCACAGCCGCTGCTCCAGCCCATTTCACCACTGAACATCACACCGCCGTCGACTTCTTCGGTGCGGCCAAACGGTGCGATGCTGCTGCTGGCGGTGGCATCCGGGTCATCGCCCCAGATTTCCTGCTGGGCCTTGGCCGGGAACATCGCCAACTGATGGCTGTGGGTGCACAACAGGCTCATGGCCCAAGCCGTGCTGGCACAGGCACCGGCCAGCAGCGCGATGCAATCGGCGAACTGCGGCAGGGAAATCTCCAGGCCACCGTACGGTTTCGGCTGGAAGGCCCGGTGCATGCCGATGCTTTTGAGCAAGGCGATATTCTCGGCAGGCACGCTACGGTCTTTCTCCGCCTGGAAGGCGTTGGCGGCAATGGCTGGCAGGAGGGGCTTGAGGTCTTCGAGCAGCGGGTTTGGCTTTTTCATGGACGGGCTCTTTTATTATTGGCGTCTGCCGATCCCGCCTTTGCCCGGCAACCCGAGGTTGCACAAACAGCGAGATCAGTGATTAAGGCCGGTCCAGTATGGGCAATCGCGGGCAGCTGAAAAATGCACCTTCCAGATCCAAGATTGTACTTTTCATGGGCCAGGTTCCGACCCCATGGCGCGCTCGGTCAAATCCTCCGGCATGGAGGATCAAGACAAGCGCCCCGCCAGGGCTCTTAATAGAGCCATCCCCTGCCATGCCCCGCGTAGGCGTGGCAACGGAGTTTCCTTTCACTTTGTCAGGTTGCGTCATGATCAATATCGAAACGCCCACCTATTACACGGCCACCAAGAAATACAACCTCAGCTTCCCCACGCTGGAACAGGACGTGGACGCCGATGTCGTGGTCATTGGCGGTGGTTTCTCCGGCATCAATACCGCCCTGGAGCTCGCCGAAAAAGGCATCACCAACATCGTGGTGCTGGAGGCGCGTTACCTGGGGTTCGGTGGCACCGGGCGCAATGGCGGGCAGATCATGGCCGGCATCGGTCATGACCTGGAAAAGATCAAGAAGGACGTGGGTGAAGACGGCCTGCGCCAGGTCTTCGAGATCAGCGACCTGGGCGCCGACATCATCAAGGACCGCATCGCCAAGTACGCTATCGATGCCGATTTCTGCCACGGTTACGGCTACATGGGCTTCAACGCCCGCCAGGAAAAGACCCTGCGAGCCTGGGAAAAAGACTTCAAGTCGATCAACAGCAAGCACGAGATCCGCTTTCTCGGCGGCTCCGACGTGCAGCAGATCATCGGCTCCAAGGCCTACGGCAGCGCGTTGCTGCACATGGGCGGCGGGCATGTGCACTCGCTGAACCTGCTGCTGGGTGAAGCCAAGGCCCTGGTCAGCCACGGGGTGCGGATTTTCGAAAACAGCCCGGCCCTGGAAGTCAGCTATGGCGAACGCATCACCGTGCGCACCGGACGCGGCTCGGTCAGGGCCAGCAAGCTGCTCTGGGCCTGCGACAGTTTCCTCAACAAGCTGGAACCGGAACTGCACCGCTCGACCATCAACACCTACGCCTTCCAGATGATGACCGAGCCGTTGTCGGACGAACTGATCCAGCGCATCAGCCCGATTCGCGGTGCCTACAGCGATATTCGTCCGGTGATCGACTATTACCGCGTCACCAACGAAAACCGCCTGCTGTTCGGTGCCGCGACGCCATTGGTGGAGCACATTCCCCTGGACCTCAAGGCTTGGAACCGGCGCCTGATGCTGAAGATCTTCCCGTACCTCAAGGACGTAAAGATCGACCTGGCCTGGGGCGGTCCGATGGCCTGCAGCCCGAACCTGTTCCCGCAGATCGGCACTCTGCCCGGCCGCAGCAACGCGTTTTTCGTCCAGGGTTACTCAGGCTTCGGCGTCACCCCGAGCCACATCATCTGCAAGGTGCTGGCCGAAGGCATGAGCGAAGGCTCGGCGCGCTACGACCTGGTCAGTTCGATCCACCGCCCGACCATCATTGGCAAAGACGCCATTCGCCCCTTGCTGCTGACCGCCGGCAAGTCCTGGCACCAGCTGTCGGGCTACTGGAACGGCCGGCGTTGATGGTCATGATGCCAGTCAAATAAGCGAAAACCCTGTGGGAGCGAGCTTGCTCGCGAAGACGGCGCAACAGTCAACCTCATACTGCCTGACCCACCGCTATCGCGAGCAAGCTCGCTCCCACAGGGGCCGAGGTTTAACGGACTGGCACTGGACACACCTCACCTTTGTTTTTTCAATCACCAGGAGTCACTGCCATGCCCCTTACCACCCTCAAAAAAGACATCCAGCTGTCCGACCTGGACGCCTGGGGTACCGTCGCCGATCTTGGTTCACAAATTCTCGAAGGCGAAGTCAAGGCCTTCGGCAAGATGACCTTCGGCGCCCCCACCGACCCGGTCAGCAGCGCCTACTTCGGTACCACCCAAGGCAAGTTCCGGATGGTCTACCCGTTCGCCGAACAAGCTACCGTGGTCACCGGTGAAGTGATCCTCACCGACGAGGCCACCGGCCAGAGCACCCGCTACAAGGCCGGCGACAGCTGGTTCGTGACCAAGGGCACACCGGTGCTGTGGGAAATCGTCAGCGAAAGTTTCGTCAAGCACTACTTCGCGGTAGTCTGACCGCACAGGGCTGCCGGTCCCACCGGCAGCCCCCTTGCGAAGGTAGCGACCATGAGCGTCATTCCTACCCAGGACATCGCCGGCCAGTGCCTGCACGCCTTCACCCAGTTGGTTCCCGTCAGCCGGGCGGCCTTCTACTGCGTGGATCGGCAGTTGCAAGCCCACGACTTCAGCCTCCATGGGATGAGCGGCGATATGCACCGCGACTACCTGGACAATTACCGCCAGTTCGACCCGCTACAGCCGCGCCACTGTGCGTCCAGCGAGCTGGCCGTCGTGCCGTTGGGCCTGGCGATGGCCCGCCAGCCGCTGCGTGACAACCATCGTTATCGCGATTTCCTGCAACGCTACGGCGTGGTCGACGTGGTGGAAGTCTTCGCCCACCGCGATGGTCAGCCCCAAGCCGCGATTTCGTTGCTGCGCACCGCCGAGCAAGGCGTCTTCACCCCTCAGCAGTTGAGCCAACTCAGCGCGTTGCAGGCCTTGCTGCAACTGGCCGTGGCCCATTTACCAACCCATGAAGATGCACTGGCCGACCTGACACCCAAGGAACGCCAGATCGCCTTGCTGCTGCGCCAAGGCGTCAGCAACAAACAATTGGCCCGAGAACTGGAGGTAGGTTTGCCGACCATCAAGACTCACCTGATCCACCTGTTCCGCAAGGTGGGTGTGAGCAGTCGCACCGAGTTGGTCAGCGCACTGTTCCTTTGATCAACCATTCGGTTGATAGGCCGCCGTTGCCCGGCACCGCATGATCCGAGTGGCTAATTCAACCACCGGAGCCTTGCACATGAGCACATCTACAGACTGGATCACCGTCGGCGCCCTGGCCGATGGCTTTGCCCCCGAAGCTTTCATCCTGCCAAACCTGGCCGACCTGGACGGCAAGACGTTCACCCTGCATTTCGCCAACGGCTGGCAGATCGAGCATCGCTTCGAGCAGGACACCCTGACCTGGAACGCCGCCGATGGGCACTCCAGCGGCACCGCGACCTACCGGGCCACATCGGTACGCCCGGGCCTGTACCTGGTGGACTTCATCAAGCGCGAAGGCCAGCTGACGTCGTCGGTAAGCCTTGTGATCGATACCGCCAGCGCCGCCTTCACCGCCGTGATCGGCCGTATGCCAAGCCAGCAGGAAACCGGCGAAGGTCTCTACAGCCGGGCGTTGGCCGGCAAGCCACTGACCTCGGTTCAAGCGCAGTTCCTGCACGGCAGCCTCGATCGTCCCTGGCAGCCTGGCCTGTGCCCGCACGCACCGACCACCGAGCTGGTGGGGCTGCGCAACCTGTATCGCTACAGCCCGAGCGAAGTCTACGAACACATTTACCTCAACGACCAGTTCTACTCGTGGCAGTGCCTCAAGGGCGTTGAACAAGGCCTGTGCGACACCGATCGCTGCGACACCTACAAGATCGCCGATCAGTTGTACCTGTTCGTGTGGCGGGAAAAGATCATCCCGACCCTGGGGCTGGTGCTGATCGACCTGCAGCAGCACCGCAGCGACGGCAAGATCTTCGGTTACGCCGGTGAGTCTTTCGATGAGTTTTCCAATTTCCCGGTCAGCTCCTACTGCCAGGTGCTCAATCAGACGGAGTATCCCGATGCCTGACTCACGCACCGTCGTGATCACCGGTGCCGGCACCGGCATCGGTGCCGCCTGCGCCCGCCTGTATGCCGCCGAAGGCGCCGATCTGGTGCTGATCGGTCGCCGTCGCGAGCCCCTGGAAGCACTCGCCAAGGACATCGGCGGCCTGGTGCTGGTGGGCGATGCGGCCTGTCCAAACACCTGGGACGGCTTCGTCGAGCAGATTCGCACGCATTATGGCCGTCTCGACGTGCTGCTGGCCTGTGCCGGTGGCTTGGGCATGGGCAGCGCCACCGAGACTCAGCCATCGGCCTGGGAAGCGGCCCTGCGCAGTAACCTCGACAGCGCCTTCTACAGCGCCCGGGCGTGTCTGCCACTGCTGCAGGAAAGCGCTGGCAACATCGTGCTGATCGCCTCCATCGCGTCGTTGGCGGCAGGCCCTCACGTGTGCGGCTACACCACCGCCAAACATGCGCTGCTGGGCCTCAACCGGTCCCTGGCAAGGGATTACGGGCCTCACGGCGTACGGGTCAATGCGGTCTGCCCAGGTTGGGTCCGCACCCCCATGGCCGATGAAGAAATGCAGGTGTTGATGCAGTTCCATGGCGAAACGTTGCAGCAGGCCTATGACCGGGTCTGCGCCGACGTGCCGTTGCGCAGGCCGGCCAGTGCGCAGGAAATCGCCAACGTCTGCCGCTTCCTGGCCTCGCCTGATGCGTCGATCATCACCGGAGCGACGCTGGTGGCTGATGGTGGCTCCAGCATCGTCGACGTACCAACCCTGGCCTACAGCCGGATGGAGGCCAACGATGTCTGAGGATCTGGATTTCACCGGCCAGACCGTACTGGTCACGGGCGGCGCCCAGGGCATTGGCCGGGCCATCGTCGAAGCGTTTGCCCTGCGCGGGGCCCAGGTGGTCATCGCCGACCTGGGCCTGGCCCGGGCCGAGGCAGTGGCCGACGAATTGGCCGCCGTGGGCTGTCAGGTGCAAGCCGTGGGGGTTGACCTGGCCGACGCGACGGCGATCTTCAACATGATGGCCGCGCTGGAGCAACGCTTGGGGAGGCTGGATATCCTGGTGCACAACGCCGGGTATTTTCCGCTGACGCCGTTCGCCGAAATCACCCCGGCGATACTTGAACGAACGCTGGCGGTGAACCTGTCGGCGCTGTTCTGGCTGACCCAGGCGGCGCTGCCGATGTTCCGGCGCCAGGGCCGAGGCTGCGTGCTGGTGACCTCCTCGGTCACCGGCCCGCGGGTGGCGTATCCGGGGCTCAGCCACTACGCGGCCTCCAAGGCCGGGGTCAATGGCTTCATTCGCAACGCCGCGCTGGAACTGGCGGCCGAGAATGTTCGCGTCAACGGGGTCGAACCGGGCATGATCGCCACGCCGGCCATGGCCAACCTGGGCGACGATGAAGTCAACCAGGACATCGCACGCCGGGTGCCGCTGGGTCGATTGGGCCAACCGAGCGACATCGCCGGCGCCATGCTGTTCCTGGCGTCGAGCCTGGCCAGTTATGTGACCGGGCAGACGTTGGTGGTCGATGGGGGTTCGACCTTGCCGGAGGTTTGAACCTGAGTGGGAGGAGTCAGCTTGCGGTGAGGGTGGATGGACCACCGTCATCGCGAGCAAGCTCGCTCCCACAATTTTTTCCGAGTCGTTCAAGGCATCCGCGACCACCACAGATCCCCTGTGGGAGCGAGCTTGCTCGCGATAACGATCGTCCAGCCAGCGACGACCTTGTTCAAGCCACCCCCTGCCCCACCTGCAAACGACTGGAACGAAATTCCTTGGGCGACAGCTCGAACTGCTTCTTGAACGAACGGCTGAAATGCGCCGAATCGGTAAAGCCCCATTTGTAGGCGATCGAGGTTATGGACTCGTCCCGCAGGAACGGGTTGGTCAGGTCATCGGCGCTGCGCTTGAGCCGGGCCCGCTGGATGTAACGGCAAACGCTGTCGTCCTGCTCTTCGAACAAACGGTACAGATGGCGCACCGAAATATTCAATCGATTGGCCAGGCCCACCGGGCTGAGGCCAGGCTGGGTGAGTGATTCGTCGATGACCTTTTGCACGTAGCTGCGCAAATGGCTGCCTTGCAAGGCCACCCCTTCTTCACGGCCATCGCTCCCCGGCTCCAGGGCCGAGCCCAACAGTGAAACGAAGGCACTCTGCAAGGCTTCACCCTCGCCCGCCGCGCCCTCGCCGTCCGGTGTGTCCTTGCACAGTTGGTCCATCAATACATGCAGCATGCGCCCACAGGCCTTGCTGGACGACACCTTGCCGAAGGTCTTGGTTTCCCCGCCCAATTGCCGCGACACGTCCTGGCGAGACAAGGACAGCACCGCGTGCTCGATCAGGCCGAACGGGGTGATTTCAAGCGCGCCAACGGAATCCATCAACAGCAACTCACCGGGCGCCAACTGGATGCTCCGGCCGTGTTGGGTAATGCGGCAGTAACCGCTGCGCTGGCTGACCAGGAGGCAATCCTGGTCATCATCGTAATCCGCGTTGGGTGAGTGACGCTTGATGTTACCGGCGTTGGTGCGCAGGTTCGCGAGGGCAAGGCCACCCCGATGGACATTCGACACTTCACCAATGAACAACGCGCGATTGAAGGCCAGCTCGGTATCGAAGTGGCCGCAAGTCGCCCGCAGATCCCGGTTCCAGGTGTCCAGACCGTCCTGCCCAACCTGTTGCATGCTCATGGCATTCTCCGCAATGGCTTTTTGTTTTTGTACGGCAATAGTTAACATGTTATCTATATGCACGCAACAAGTACCTGATCGCCAGAGCAGTAGCAGGAATGATGCCAGGACAGCACAACAGAATCAGAGCGTTGCCAACACCCGCTGCAGGCCGCTCAAGGTCGCCAGCAAGACGCCGCGCTGTTCGCGGCTCAACGGGATATAGCGACGAAAGGCCGGCATGCGATTGACCACTTCGCTACCACCCATGTGCTCCAGGCGCACGCACCACTGGCTTCCCTGCAGATCGATGCGCAGCCGTTTGAAATCCAGCGGCATGAGGGCCTGATACAGCGCAGGATCCTTCTCCACGGCCGCCTGCAACCGGACCGCCAGGTCACCGCGCCCGTCCCGTTGCCAGCAACGAATGCCGCTGCGCCGCACAGCGCCGCCGTGGTGCAATTCCAGGCGTGCCGTGCCCTCTCGGGAAGCAGGCACGCGCAGGACGAACTCGGTCATCACCAGGTGCATCAACAACTGCGACTCGGTGCGTTCGACAATCTCCAAGCGCAAGCCGTCGTCGGTGACTGCCGTGGCCATGGCCGGGCCCGCAACCTCGAATCGTGCCAATGCGA
Organism: Pseudomonas sp. Soil_N_39; assembly: GCF_057655955.1. Lineage (NCBI taxonomy): Bacteria > Pseudomonadati > Pseudomonadota > Gammaproteobacteria > Pseudomonadales > Pseudomonadaceae > Pseudomonas > Pseudomonas sp. Soil_N_39. Next base: position 233,880 of record NZ_JBDGLI010000008.1, on the reverse strand, counting down.
GGTTGCGCCGCAAGTGCTCCAGGGTCACCCCGGGCCGATAACCGGCCGGGGCGCGCTGGGTGCTGAACAACTCAAACAGTTTTTGCAGCAGGGTCGACAAACTCGCCCGCAGGTTGCCCTGGCTCATGGGAAAACTCCTTGGCCAGCACGTGTTCCACCGACGCCGGCTTGAATGGATTGACCTTCTGCACCACCAGGGTCCAGAACAAGGCGTACGCCGCTGTGCCGCCGAGCATCACCGCGAAAGGCACGTAGATGTCCGCCGGGTTCATGCCGGGCGGGGTGATGAACCACATGCCCAACACAATGCCGACACTGGACAGGATCTGTGGCAACGGGAACCACGGCGAGCGATAGGCCCGCGGCAGATCAGGGCGACGAATCCTCAGGCTGATCACCGAAACGGTCACCAACAGGTAGGCAAAACTCCAGGCGCACACCGCGGCCAGCACCAGGTGCATGATGTTGTCGGGATTACCGCCCAGCCACAGCGCATGCAGGCAAGGAATCAGCATCGCCACCAGGATGCACAGCAACGGCGTCTTGAAGCGTGGATGCAGGTAAGTGAAGACCTTCGGCAACGCGCCGTCCACCGCCATGCCGTAGAGAATCCGCGGCACGCCGGCCATCAGGGTGTTGATGGTTGCCGCACCGGCAAACAGAAAGCCGATGCCCAGCCACATCGGGCCGATATCGCCCATGACCTGTTCGGCGAACCGTGGAATCGCCATGGGGGTGTCCAGCAGATGCACCCCGCTGGTGGCATCGAGCAGCACGTTTTCCACCTGGCGCTTCATCGCCGCGCCGTAGATGAACATGCAGGCGGCAACGCTGAACAAGCCCAGCATCATCGCCCGGGGCATGGTCCGGGCAGACTGGCGCAGGTCCGGCGCCAGCGGCGTGACGAATTCGCAGCCGACAAACATGAACATGGCCATGCCCACCAGCGACAGCACCGTGACCAGATCGGTGCCCACCACGGACGCGCCGAACCAGCCCTCCAGCTCCACCGCCGGCGCGGCGATCAGGCCCAACACGCCGAACACCATCAGGGTGGTCCACATGCCGAACGTCAGGATGATTTCGGCCCGGCCAAAGGCACTGACACCGAACGCGTTGAGCACGCCAAACACCACCACGAACCCCACGCCCAGCAACCAGGAACCGCCCGCCGATTCGGCCAGGGTGTTGAGGTGCTCGAAGTTCACCAGGGCCATGACCCCGGCCAGGATGGTCTCGGCGGTGCCGGCGAACACATGGACAATCAGGTAGGCCGACAAGGTACCGGTAATCGCGAAGAAACGGCCCATGCCACAGTTGATGTAGTCATAGACCGAGCCGGTGGTCGGGAGAATCGATGCGGCCTCGGCGAACGTCGTCGCCTGGGCCAGCATCATCACCACGGCGATCAGCATCGCCACGGCAAAGGCGCTGCCGCCGATGCCAAAGCCCATGGTCGCGGTGAGAATCACGGGGCTTGCCATGATCAGGCCAATGGTGCTGGCCAACGCGGTGGGAAAACCCACCGAACCCCGGTTCAAGTGCTCGGTGAGCCTGTCATTGATCGACATCGTGCAGATCCTCGAAAGCGGATTTTTAGTATGGATGCTACAGCCGTCCAGGAGCCGGCGATCACGCCTTCCCCAACCGGTCCCTGATCGAAACGGCGTTGCGTGCAGCCTTACTCTGCGCCGCACCCACCCTGGGCGTCTTGCCCATGTCTGCCGCCGGTTTTGTTGCTGCCTGCCAACATCGTCACGCTGGCGGGCTGGATCAACTCCTTGGCAGGCAGATGAAAGACATCCCCGGGTGCCGCTCCCTTTAATACGCACTCTGCTGTCCTATCACACTGGGGAATCCACCATGGAGCACACACGCCGTACACCTTTGCTACGCAATGCCATCGCCCTGGGCATCGCCCTGCTGGTCGCCGATTCATCGGCCCAGGCTTATGAGCTTTACTCCGACGAAGACACCACCGTCACCGGCAACTTCCTGGCGGTCTATGGACTGTTCAACAGCCGCAAGAACTACGACGGCACCGCCGGTGGTTCGAGCTGGCGCGAAGGCTTCATCAAGTATGGCCTGAGTATCGACCAGACACTCGGCAGCCTGGGTAGCGTCTACGGGACGGCCAACCTGGTCAGCTCGGGCACCTGGGGCGATGGTGATGCGGCCGGCCTGAGCGACGGCTCCGAACGCACCACGAAGTTCGACGAAGCCTTTGCCGGCTGGCGCTCGGGCGACCTGTTCCCGGCACTGGGCAAGGACGGTGTCGACCTGTCCTACGGCCGTCAAGTGATCACCCTCGGCGACGGTTTCATCATCAACGACGATGGCCTGAACCTGGGCAAAGGCGTGGCCGATGGCGAGCTCAACCGAGGCGGCGCCTATTACCTGGCGGCCCGGCATGCCTTCGATAAAACCGCCGTTGTGCGCCTGGGCGGCAAGGAAGGCGTGCATGGCAGCCTGATGTGGCTCAAGTCCGACAACCGCGCCCAGGCCAACACCGAGATGGCCGCCGGCACCTTGGAATACACCGCCGCGCCTGGCACCCTCGGACTGACCTATATTCATGGCATCGATGTCGATGACCGCTACGCCAGTGACTTCCAGAAGCAGCGCGACGGCATGGACATCTACAGCCTGCGCGGCGCCGGGAATGCCGGCATCGAAAACGCCCACTTTTCCTTCGAGTACGCCTGGCAGGACAAGGACGCGGGACCGGAGAAAGCCTGGTACGCCGAAGCCGGATACACCTTCGCCGACCTGCCCTGGACGCCGGACCTGACCTATCGCTACAGCCGCTACTCCAAGGACTGGGACTCGATGTTCAATGGCCAGAACCGTGGCTATGGCACCTGGTTCCAGGGTGAAGTGTCGGGCAACTATGCCGGCCCGTTCAACAGCAACACCGCCATCCAGCACGTCGGCCTCAAGCTCAAACCGGCAGAAAACGTGACCATTGGCGCGTTGTTCTTCGACTACCAGACCCTGCACACCCGCGAAGCGCTGAACCTCGACGCGCAGGAGCTGGACCTGTACGTGGAATGGGCGGTCAATGAACACCTGATCGTCACGCCGCTGGTGGGTTTGTACAAGCCTGAGAAAGATGCGGACAACGGGGGCAATCAGGTCGGCGGCAACGGCACCAACGTCTACAGCCAGTTGGTGGTGGCGGTTCCGTTCTAGACGACTGACCGTAGGAGCTGCCGGAGGCTGCGATCTTTTGATCCTTCGCTTGGAACTCAAGTGCCTGGGAAAAGATCGCAGCCTCGTTGCACTCGTCAGCTCCTACACAGCTCCGGAGGATAGCGATTACCTTGTTTATTTGTGCTGGTGCAACATGGTCTGGATCTGATGGGTCGCCTGCCGGGTGCTTTGCGCCAGCTTGCGTACCTCATCGGCCACCACCGAGAAACCGCGCCCGACCTCACCGGCCCGGGCCGCTTCAATCGCGGCGTTCAAGGCGAGCAGATTGGTCTGGTCGGCGATGCCCTTGATCACCCCCACCACCGTGGCAATCTGGGCATAGGTCACCTGGTTCTGCTCCAGCATGCGCTGATGGGTGGACTGGGCCGAGCGCTCATCGCTGATATCCCGTACCGCACCGATGACCCGGACCAGCTGCCCGCGTGGGTCGCGTACCGCCCGCCCGCGTTCGCGGCACCAGATGTAATCGCGACTCTTGTGACGCATCCGGTATTCGAAGACGTATTCACCGCTGGCCTGGGGACCGAGAATCTCCCGGTCGAAAATGGCCATGATCTTCGGCAGGTCGTCCGGGTGGGTGATACCGACTTGGGCATCCCAGCCATCGGGCAAGTCGTCGGGCCCGTAACCCAGCAGCGAACGGAACTGACTGGAAAAGCGCATACCACTGGCCGGGTGCTGGAGATCACCGTCGACCACGGTAATGTCCCAACAACCTTCCGTCAGGGTCGACTGCAGTAGCTCCCAGATCTGCGCATCCTGATGATGTTGCTGTAGTTGCTGGCTGTGTTCACTCAGACGATGTTCAAGCACCTGCTCGCGCTCGCAGGCTTGCTCCAGTTGCTGACGAACCTTGTGCAGCTCACGCTCGCTTTGCTGCCATTGCAGCGTTTGCGCCTCCACGTGTGCCTCGACCTGATGCAACTGCGCAGTGGTGATCGCCATCTGCCGCGCATGCTGCTCCAGGACGGTCCGCAGTGGCGGATACGCGTCGAGCATCGGCGTGTCCTCCCTTTCGCCGGCCAGCACACGCTGCACCTGTGCGATCAACGCCAGTTTCTGTTTGTTGGTCTGGAGAAACATCGCCCGCCCCTTTGCCCATCAAGTCGAAACCGAATCTGATCGCAAACCGGCCGGGCTGGCTTGTCCCTGCCTGCACAGGACCTTGCTCCTGGCTGCCAATCGCGCAGGCTGGCAGCCACAGACATACCGCACGGCAGGCACAGTCAAGCCGGGCGGCCGCGCCGGGATTACCCTCGGGCTTTCCCTTGTTCGCGATCAGGAAACCCTCATGAGCGATATTGCCCTGCTGCCTCAGGTCGAAGCCTTTCTCGGTCGACGCCACGCCCTGTTCATCGACGGTGGCTACGTCGAAAGCCAGAGCCGCCAGACGCTGGACGTCGTCAACCCCGCCACTGGCCAAGTCATCGCCCAGATCAGCGACGCCAACCCCAGCGATATCGATGCGGCGGTGGAATCGTCCCGTCGCGGCTTCAAGCAGTGGTCTCAAACCGCGCCGGCGGTGCGCGGTCATGTGCTGCTCAAGTTGGCGGACCTGTTGGAGCGCAACCGCGAAGAGCTGGCGCAGATCGAAACCTGCCAGTCTGGGAAGATCATCCACATCTCTCGCGCCTTCGAGGTCGACCAGGCCGCGCACTTCCTGCGCTACTACGCCGGCTGGGCGACCAAGATCAGTGGCGAGACGATCACCCCATCGTTGCCCTCCTTCGCGGGTGAACGCTACACCGCGTTCACCTTGCGCGAACCGGTCGGGGTGGTAGTCGGTATCGTGCCGTGGAATTTTTCCACCATGATCGCCATCTGGAAACTGGCGTCAGCGCTGGTAACTGGTTGCAGTGTCATCATCAAGCCCAGCGAGTTCACCCCCCTGACCATCCTGCGCATCGCCGAACTGGCCATGGAAGCCGGCCTGCCGGCCGGTGCCCTGAACGTGTTGACCGGCGGCGGCCAGGTGGGTAAAGGACTGATCGAACACCCAGGCACCAACAAGGTTTCATTCACCGGTTCGGTACCCACCGGCCTGGCGGTGGGCCAGGCGGCCATGGGCGCCGGGTTGACCCGGGCAACTCTGGAATTGGGTGGGAAGAATGCGGCGGGGTTCCTGCGTGATATCGACCCCGAGGTGGCGGTCAACGGCATCATCGAGGCGGGTTTTCTGCATTCGGGGCAAATCTGCGCGGCGGCGGAACGGTTCTTCGTCCACCGCTCGCAGATCGAGTCGATCATGGACAAACTGGCCCAGCGCCTGGGCAAACTCACCATCGGTTCGCCGCTGGACGAACGCACCGAATTCGGCCCTGTGACCAACCGCCAGCACCAGCACAAACTCGCGGAATTCTTCGCCAAGGCCCGTGCGCAGAACAACACCATTGTCCACGGCGGCAAGCTGATCGATGGACCGGGTTGCTACGTCGAGCCGACCATCATCCTCGCCAATCGCCGCGACGACGCCTTGCTCAATGAAGAAACCTTCGGCCCGATCGCCACGTTCTTTCCTTACGACACTGAGGAGGAGCTGCTGGAACTGATGAACGACACGCCCTACGGCCTGAGCGCCAGCCTCTGGACCAACGACCTGGGCAAGGCCCTGCGCATGGTCCCCGCCATCGAAGCCGGTACGGTCTGGGTGAACATGCACACCCTGCTCGACCCGGCCGTGCCTTTTGGTGGCAGCAAATCTTCCGGGATGGGCCGTGAGTTCGGCAGTGCCTTCATTGACGACTACACCGAACTGAAATCGGTGATGATTCGTTACTGAGCAACAAAAGGGCTCTGGAGCCTCCCTCCAGAGCCCTGCCAAAAATCCCCTCTGTGGGAGCGAGCTTGCTCGCGATAGCGGAGGGTCAGCCAACGATGATGTTGAACCTGACACCGCCATCGCGAGCAAGCTCGCTCCCACAGTTTTCCCCGGGTCGTCCAAAGCTTCTGTGCCCACCCAACTCCCCTGTGGGAGCAAGCCCGCCCCTACAATTTCACCGCCGACAGGCGTTGACCGGTGGCACTCGACCGCGCCAGGGTTGGGCGCGCTCCAGTTGGGCAGCCAGGGCCAGCAAGGTGCTTTCCTCGCCAAAACGCCCGGCAAAATGCGCGCCCATCGGCAGGCCATCGGCGCTCCAGGACAACGGCACCGACATCGCCGGCTGGCCGCTGGCATTGAACAGCGCGGTGAACGGCGAATAGCTGTGGTAGCGCTCGATCAGTTGATCCAGGCTCATGCACACATCCTGCAGATCCAGTTCGCCAATCCGCACCGGCTCGCGGGTCAGGACCGGAGTCAGGATCACGTCGTAATCCTGCATGAACACCGCCAACTGCCGGCCGAGAGCATGAATCCATTCCACCGCCGCGGCATATTGGGCGCCGCTGACGTTGCCCTTGTCCCGCAAGATGATCCGAGTGCGCACCTCCAGTTCTTCCGCCTGCACGGCAAACCCACGCATCTGGCCCAGCAGGTCGACATAGTGACGAGAGCTGGCGCCAATGATGGTGAACACATGGTCGAGAAATTCCAGTAATCCCACCGGTAGGCTCACCGGCTCGACACGATGCCCCAGGGCCTCGCACAACCGGGCCGCCTCGCCCACGGCCTGCAGGCTTTGCGGCGCGGTAGGCCAAGGCCCAAGCTGTTCGACCAGGGCGATGCGCAGCGGCTTGGGATCAGCCTGCACCGCCATCACATACGGCAACGCCTGGACCGGTGCGGCATAGGGCGCCCCCAGGTCCATCCCGGCGGTGGCGTCCAACAGCGCCGCACTGTCGCGCACCGACAGGGTGATCGCATGCGGCGTGCCCATCCCCGCCCAGCCCTCGCCCACGATCGGCCCCGACGGCATCAAGCCGCGACTGGGCTTGAACCCGAACACGCCACAGCAAGACGCCGGCACCCGCAATGAACCGCCGCCGTCGTTGCCATGGGCGAACGGCACCACGCGGGCCGCCACCAACGCTGCCGCGCCGCCGCTGGAACCCCCGGCGCTGTGATCATGGCTCCAAGGGTTACGGGTGGCACCAAAGCGCGCGGACTCGGTGGAATACGACGTGCCGAACTCCGGTGAAGTGCTGGTGCCCATCACCTGGCATCCGGCGCGGCGCAAACGCGTCACGACTTCCGATTCGAAGTCCGCCCGAAAGTCCCCCAATGCGCGAGAGCCATTGGTCATCGCCGCGCCGTGGACCGGCGAAAACAGGTCTTTGATCAAGGTCGGCACACCGGCCAGCAGGCCTTGGCCAACTTGTGACGTGCGCGTCGCTTGCCGGGCAGAATCGTACAAACGCTCAGCCACCGCATTGAGCTGCGGCTCGACCCGCTCGAGGCGCTCGATGGCGGTTTCCAGCAGTTCGCCGGGCTGGACCTCGCCACGCCTGACCCACTCGGCCAGCGCGGTGGCATCTTCACTGTCCATCAGTTGGTGGATGTCTTGCATACCCATGTCTCAGATTCCTTATGTCACGACGATTGATGTGAGCCGACGCTGCTCGCCTGCCCCTGGCCCCGTGCGCGCAGGCCGACAGCGACCCAGAGCAGCGCCAAGGCAAAACTGGCCAAGGCCAGCCACTGAATGGCGTGACGCAGGTCACCGGCGAAGACCATCACCAAGGCCACCACCAGCGGACTGACGAATTGACCGATGTACAGGCACGAGGTAAACCCGCCCATGCCGCGGCCGCGGGTGGTGGCGGTCAAGGCATTCATCACCGGCGCCATCACGTTGGGCACCAGCAATCCGGCCCCCAGGCCCTGGATGAACACCGCCACCAATACTTCGTTGTAGTTTTGCCCGCGCATCAGCAGCCACAGCCCCAGGCCCATCAGGCCGAGCAACAGCGCGTTGCAACCGGCGATGCCGAAGCGGCGGCGCAACAACGGCCACATCAGCGAACCGCCCAAGGTCGCCAACAGGCTCAGTCCCGCCGCCAGACCGATCATCGTGCTGGAGGTGATGCCCAGGCTGACCAACAGCGTCGGCGCCTGGATCGGCATGATGAACGTCAGGACCATGCCGCCCAGGATCATCAGGTAGCCGACCAGCAATTGCAGCACGGCGACCTTGGCCGGCGCCGACTCATCGACGCGCTGCTCGACAACCTGCCGCGTCGCCACGGGCGGCTCCCAGAGCACTTTCATCATGACCGGCACCAGCAGCAGTGGCAGCAAATACAACAGGAACGGCGCACGCCACGAGTGCTCGCCGAGCACACCGCCCACCACGAAGAACAGCGCGCCCACCAAGCCGATGGTCACCACCTGCCGGTTGACGTAGCGCAGCCGCTCCTCACCCTGCCAATAGTCGGCGATCAACGTCGCGCAGCAGGTCATCACTGCCGCCTCCATGCAACCGAACAACAGCCGCGCACCGACAATCGAAGGCAGGCTATCGAGCAGGGCCGGCAACGCGCCGAGCAAGGCGTACAACACCGTGGCAATCACCAGCAACGCCTTGCGCCCGACCCGGTCGGCCAACCAGCCCGCCAAAGGCGCGCACACGGCTATCGCCAGGGCGGGACCGGTGATCGCCAACGGCACCAGCAGATCGGCGCGCGGTTCCAAGGGGCCGAATTCGGCGCCCAACCGAGGCAGGATCGGCGTGACCATCACCGCGCCCATGATCGTCAGGCTGCTGCCCAGCATCAGTACCCCGCCTTCGCGCCAACTGGCCTGACGCGACGGGGTGGCCGCCGTTGAAACGGAATTTGATTGGTTCATGGCGAGCCCCTTTTAGAAACTGTGAGAAATTCGCAGCGCCGCGGTGTAGCCCTCGGCGCGGTTTCGCGCATCGAGCTCCTTGTAGACATGCAGCCACACCGGGGGTATGCCGGGCTTGAAGTAGCTCACCGCCGGCCCGACCGCCAATACCCGAGCGCGATTGCCCGCGTCCAGGCCCGGTGCATCGTCGTCGGTGAATTGCCGGTAGTAATAGCCACCCACGCCGACGGTCCACGGGCCGACGTGTTGACCCACGGCGAATTCGTGACGGTACTCGACGCCATTCTTGTAGTCGGTGGCGTGGTTGCGCGTATTGATGTCGGCTTCGAAACTGGAAGACACCTCAAAGCCGCTGTCGGAGATGTACGTGGCGTTGAGGATCGGCGAGAAGGTCCAGTGATTGAGCCCCGGTGAGATCAAGCGATCCTTGTCGTAATCACCGGTGGGAGCCTGGATCTGGAACTGGGCATTGACGAACAGATTCGGCGACAGGGTCCACTGCAGGATCACCGGCAGCACCTGCATGTCGGCCATGCGAAACGGATCGGCCTCCAAGTCCAACGGGCCGACAGGCGTCTGCACCTGTACCGAAGCGTCCATCTGGAAAAACGGCACGACGGCACCGAAGCCATACTTGGCCCCCAGCACGGTGTAATCGGTCATGCGCATGTAGGCGACGCCGATGGACAAGACATCCAGGGAGAAATTGTTGTCCACGGACTTGCCGTGGCGATCCTTCTGCACGTTGGCCGAATAAAACGCGGTACGCAGGCCGACGGTGCCAAAGGGCGTGGCCGGCGGCATCATGCCCGCGCCGAAATCGTAGACCCCGACCGCCGTGGTCGGCGCGCCGTTTTCGGTGCCATGGGCAGCGCCACACACACCGATCAGCCCCAAGGTCAACCAAGTGCAGCGCCAGGCGTTTACTTTTTTATTTTGATTCATCGAATGCCCCTCCAACCCTGTGGTGTTGGGGTCATCCTAGGGAGCCGGCCGCTCAGCCGTTATCCGTTTTCAGCACAGTTGCGTGCGACGCAGGGTTTGTGAAGGTGTCTCGCCGAACAGCACCCGATAGTCGCTGGAAAACCGGCTCAAGTGCCAGAACCCCCAGCGTGCCGCCACCTCCTGTACACCGTGGGCGTGGCTGCCGTTGCGCAGTTCACGGCGCACGGCATTGAGGCGCAACGCCCGCAAATAGGCCACGGGGTTGATGCCCAGGGTTTCCTGGAAGCAATACTGCAGTTTGCGTCGGCTGGCACCGATGTGGTTGCACAGGTCGAGGATCGACAGCGGCTCATCGACATGGGCCAAGGCGTACTCCCGGGCGCGGTCGACCATGCGCTTGCGCGCCGTGGGATTGAGCGGCGGCGCCTCGTCCGGTGCCACCAGTTCCAGTATGTGCAGCATCACCGTGTCACGCAGGCCACGGCGAATCGACTCGTACCCCAGCAATGAGTCACGCCCCTGCTCGCCCCCTTCAAGCTCATCGAACAACGCCGCAAGCTCGGCGGGCAGCGTCGAGTTGCCGAGACGGTAACACTTGGGAAGATCGGTAATTCGAAAGCGACTGCCTTGACGCTCCAGCACATGCTCCAACGCCTGCTCATCGATGGCGACACCGAGCAGATCCAGATGCTGGGGCGTGCGCAGCTCGGGCAGGTTATGGCCACGGGCGACCAACAGGCTGGGCTCGACAATAGGGTGCCCGGAGCAAAAGACCGGCCCATCCGCGCTCAGCGGCACGCTGAAGGTGATGGCGCCCTCCCAGGCCATACCCTGCTTGGTCAGGGCCTGATTAGAGCGGTCGCGCACCAACTGCATCCACTCCGAGCGGAACTCGATCAACTCGCCGTCGAAGCGCCCGGGGGTCAACTGGTCATAGCAAACCTGCCAACCGCCCATGTTCCGGGCATGCTCATCGATGTCCGTGGTGCGGAACCGATTGATCGGCAGCACCGGCAACCCCTCCGACGAGACCGCTGGCTGCGCCATGTTGTCATTGTTCATTGACCCGACCTTTGATGATTCCAGGGCTTATGGGTCAAAGCTCAGGCAAGTTCCATTCCGCCCCGCAGGCCGGTCGTGCAATTGTGCCGAAAACGGATACCGGCTCGGATTCAGCTGCCAGCGTCGGCATGGGCCTCTTCGAAGAAATAGTCCTTCCAGCTGTCGGCCTTGTTTTTCAATACGCCCAGTTCATGCAGTTTCTCGGCATAGATGTAGGTGCGTTGCGGAACGACGGTGAAGTCGATTTCGGGGTCGGTGACGATTTTTTCCACCAGCGCCAGCGGCAACTTGGACTGTTCTACGCGGATGTAGGTCTGGGCAGCGGCCGCTTTGTCAGCCTTGATGATGCCTTGCGCCTCCACCAAGGCGTCGTAGAACGCCTTGTAGGTCTTGGGGTTTTCGTCGTGGAATTTTTCCGTGGTGTAGAGCACGTTGAACGTCGCCGGCCCGCCCAGCACATCATAGGAACTGAGCACCTTGTGCACGTTGGGGCTTTGCAGTGCCTGGTACTGGAACGGTGGGCTGGAGAAGTGCGAGTTGATCTCCGACTGGCCGGCGATCAGCGCCGCCGTCGCATCCGGGTGTGGGAGGCTGACCGAGATGTCGTCGAATTTCTTGAAATGATCGTTGCCGAACACCTTGGCGGTTTCGATCTGCAACGTGCGCGACTGGAACCCGACACCCGCCGCCGGGACGGCGATCCGATCCTTGTCGGTGAAGTCCTTGAGGCTCTTGACGTGCGGGTTGTTGGTCAGCAGGTAGTTGGGCATCGACCCCAGCGAGGCGATGGCCTTGACGTTCTGCTTGCCCCGGGTCCGATCCCAGATCGTCAGCATTGGCGGAACGCCCGCCGACACCACATCCAGGGCGCCGGTCAGCAAGGCCTCGTTCATCGCCGTCGCGCCGGAAATGCTGTTCCAGTCCACTTTGATATCCAGGCCCTGGGCCTTGCCATGCTTCTCGATGAGCTGCTGGTCACGCACCACATCGAGGATCAGGTAGCCGATGCCGAATTGCTGGGCGATGCTGATCTTGCCTTCGGCGTGGGCGAAGGGATTGAGCAGCGCAGAGGCCGCCAGGGAAACCAACAAGGTGAGCGCGGAACGCTTGAAAGCCATGGTCGGGTGAACCTCACAGTAAGGGAAAAGACTGAAGATCACGACTTTAAAGCTATAAGAAAATTAATTTAAATACCGGAATAGCATATCAATAGCACCTAAATGTCCGACATCCGGGTCCATGAAATCGCACTCCCGGACACGATCACTTGATAACCTTGCACACCTCCCCTGACGAACACCCAGCTCGAAGCGAACATGAACGAGATGACCCTGGATGTCGGCATCGCCGCCGAGTCCATTTCCCAACCGCGCACCCTGGTATTCCTCGCGTACCCGCAGATGGGCTTGCTGGACCTGACCGGTGCCCAGACCGTGTTCTGGGCCGCCACCAAAGCCATGACCGAACGCGGCCTGCCCGGCTACGCCATGCACACCGCCAGCCTGAAAGGCGGATTGATACAAAGCGCCGAAGGCTTGGTCGTAGACACCCGTGCCCTGCATGAGCTCGACGGAGCGCTCATCGACACGCTGATTGTGCCCGGCGCGCCGGACATACGGCAGGCGATGATCGACTGTGTCGACCTGGTGCAATGGCTGCGGCTGGCCTCGGTCCTGGCCAGGCGCACCGCATCGGTGTGCAGCGGCACGTTCCTCATGGCCCAGGCGGGCTTGCTGGACGGACGCCGGGCCGCCACCCATTGGGCCATGTGCGAGATGCTCAAGAGCATTTTCCCGTCGATTGAAGTGGACCTCGATGCGATCTTCATCCAGCAGGACAACGTGTGGACCTCGGCCGGTGTCAGCGCTGGCATCGACATGGCCCTGGCATTGGTCGAAGCCGACTGCGGTCGCGATGTAGCCCTGCAGGTGGCCCGTGAGTTGGTGGTGTTTCTCAAGCGCCCCGGCGGGCAGGCGCAGTTCAGCCAACTGTTGCAATTGCAGATGCAGGAGAGCGCCGGGTTCGACGAATTGCACGTGTGGATTTCCGAACACCTGGACGACAACAACCTCACCGTCGAGCGGCTAGCACGCCAGGCCAGGATGAGCCCACGCAATTTTTCCCGGGTCTACAAACACCAGACCGGCCGAACCCCGGCCAAAGCCATCGAGCTGTTCCGCCTTGAAGCCGCGCGTCGAATGCTGGAAGACTCCCAGCGCAACATCGACCAGATCGCCCGCGCCTGCGGTTTCGGTGATGAGGAACGCATGCGCCACACCTTCCAGCGTCACCTGTCGATCTCACCTCGGGAATATCGCAACCGGTTTTCTCGCTGAGCGCGAGACTCTCGCGACTGTTCCGTCAGGCCACTCGCTTGGATCGCTCCCGCGCGTCGTCCTGCTCGGCCAGAAGCGCGCTGCAACGGGAACGCAACCAACGCTCCCCCGGATCATTGTGCGAGGCGCCGCGCCAGACCATCGAAAGCGCGTGCTGTGGCAAGCAGACAGGGGCCGCTTGCGCCCGCATGCCGGTCACCACGGCCATCGCCTGGGCAACGTAATCCGGCACGATGGCGATCATGTCGCTCTCGGCCAACAGCACGGGCAAGGCGCTGAACTGCGGCACGGTCAACACCACCCGGCGCTGTCGGCCCATCAGGCATAACGCGCGGTCCGAATCATCGATGACATTGCCCATGGACGACACGACGGCATGGGGCCGACGGCAGAATTCGTCCAGGGTCAGTTCGCCGGGCTGCGAATCGGCGCGCAACAGCATCGGTCGAATCGGCCGCAGCGTCTTGCGCCGGGCATTGGCCGGCAGCTCCAGCGTCGGGCTGATGCCCAGGGAAATCTCGCCGCTGGCCAACAGCTGGGAGACCTGCCATTGATCGGCCCGGCGCACCACCAATGTGGTGCCTGGCGCCTCGACCCGCAAGCGTCGCAATAGCTCCGGCAGCAGCGCGTACTCGACGTCATCGCACAGCCCGATATGGAAGGTCGCCTCGCTGGTGGCCGGCTCAAATGCCTGACAGCGGCTCAAGGCAGCGGCGATGCCATCCAGCGCCGGTGACAGATTGGAGAAGATTTCCCGCGCCCGGGAGGTCGGTTCCATCAACCGCCCCGAACGAATGAACAAGGGGTCATCGAACATCAACCGCAGGCGCGCCAGGGCACTGCTGATCGTTGGCTGGCCGAGAAACAGCTTTTCGCTGACACGGGTCACGTTTCGCTCGTGCATCATGGTTTCGAAGACCACCAGCAGATTGATATCAGCACGACGCAGGTCATTTCTGTTCATCATCGTCGTCGCCCCAGGCACCAGGCCATTGAGTCAGGAGTGGACAGGATCGTCGCCTGCGCGCTCCATCAAGGCCTGCGGCGACAAGGTGTTGAAAGCGTAATCCGGAGACAAGCCAGTGTCTGTTGAACGTGGGGACACTCAACTCACCCTTTGGGCGGCTTCATCGATACTTCGGTATATACCCGGCCCCGTATCGAACACCGACTTTGTGGCGAACACTGCCTTTGTGGCGAGGGAGCTTGCTCCCTCGCCACAGGTTTTGTGTTTTGTCCGGCGGTGACGTGGGTTGTTCAAATCCCATTATTGGACCACCAACCTGTGGCGAACACCGACTGTCGTGGCGAGGGTCGGCACCTGGCGGGATTTCAGGGTTTTATGTCCTACCTCAGACAAAGCGGCGCTTCGTAAGATACGAACCGATGCTCTGTCCCCGACATCCCAGAGCGAGACCACGTAAAAACAAAAGGTCTGTCAGCGTGCCCCTACCCTCCGCAATGCTCAAGAACGTCTATGACAGCCTGCGATACAGCCCAAGCCAGAGGGGGCCGCGACTGTCGATGGGCATCAGCACCCACCCACTGGTCAACGCCCTCGGCTGGGCGGTGGGCCTGGTGGTGGCCTGCGGGATTGTCATCATCAACTCCGAAACCCACTCCGACCTGGCCCCCACCCTGCTGTACATCACCTTGTTGTTGATGGCGGCCAACCTGTTCTCCATCAATCTGGTGATCACCGTCGCGCTGATGTGCATGGGTTTGCTCACCGCGATGTTCTTGTACAACGGCGGCTATCACCTCTGGGAATCGACCACCGGCTTCTTCCGTTGCCTGACCGCACTGTCCGCCATTGCCTTCCTGGCCCTGCGCAGCAAACAGGCTTCCGACAACCTGCGGCACAACGAGGCCTACCTGATCGGCGCCCAGCGCCTGAGCCAGACCGGCAGCGTGGGCTTTCGCGGTGATCGACAAGCGTTATCCTGGTCGGAGGAATCGGCACGGATATTCGAGTACCCGCCCAGCAAGACGCCGACGGTGTCGATGATGCTGGAGCGCACCCACCCTGAAGACCTGGAGGCGGCCCGCGCTGTTTTCCAACAGGCCGCCGCAGGCGAACCGCAGATCGAGGTCAAGCTGCGGCTGCTGATGCCTGATGGACGCATCAAGCACATCCACATGATCGCCAGCCCTCTGCCCGCCCAGCATGGCCGCTTCCAGTACCTCGGCGCACTCATGGACGTCACCGCCAGCAAGCAGGCCGAAGAAGCGTTGTTCCGCGCCCAGAGCCAACTGGCCCACGTCACGCGCTTGACCTCCCTGGGGGAAATGGCCGCGTCCATTGCCCACGAGGTCAACCAGCCATTGACGGCCATCACCAGCAGCGGCGAAGCCTGCCGCCGGTGGCTTGAACGTGCGGAACCCGATCTCGGGGAAGCCCTGGATTGCCTCGACCGAATCGTCGCCAACGGCTGCCGCGCCAGCGAGGTCATCAACGGTATCAGGGCGTTATCGCGCAAGTGCGACCCGTTGCGCCAGCCCGAGCGACTGGACGACATCGTCCGCGAGACCCTGAACCTGGTCCAGCAGCAACTGGCTCATCATAAAGTCCGGGCGAAGGTGGACCTGGCATCGACCGACAGCCAGGTCAGCGCAGACCGGGTGCAGCTGCAGCAAGTGATCATCAACCTGATCATCAATGCCTGTCACGCCATGGACGGAGTCAAGGTACACGCACGAACGCTGCACATACGCACCTGGATGGAGGATGACGACGTGCTGCTGGAGGTGACTGACCACGGAACCGGTATTGCCCCCGAGGTCCTGCCGTCCTTGTTCAATGCGTTTTTTACCACCAAGGAAAACGGCCTGGGCATGGGCCTTTCCATCTGCCGGTCCATCATCGATTTCCATGACGGCAGGATCTGGGCGACCAGCGAGGCCGGCCAAGGCACCTCGTTCAGGTTCGCGCTGCCGCGGCTCAGGGGCGCCGCCCTGTCGGGGAGCGAGCAATGAACGCCATGCCACCCACCAGCCCGGTCATCGACAACGCCCCTATCGTCTATATCGTTGACGACGATGCACCGCTGCGCCAATCCCTCGGCAGCCTGCTGCGCTCCATCGGCCTGCAGGTGCATCTGTTCGATTCGGTCGCGCAGTTCATGAACCATCCCAGGTCCGACCAGCCCAGTTGCCTGGTCCCGGATGTGCGGCTGCAAGGTACCAGCGGCCTGGAGTGCCAACGGGCGCTGGCCGCCGCCAACGTCCAACTGCCGATCGTGTTCATGACCGGCCACGGTGACATCGCCATGACTGTGCGGGCGATGAAGGCCGGAGCGGTGGATTTCCTCGCCAAACCGTTCCGCGAACAAGACCTGATCGACGCCGTGACCGCCGCCCATCACCAGGACCGCCGACGTCGCGACGCCGAACGCGGCCATCAGCAAGTGCTCGACCGCTACGCCACATTGACGCCCCGGGAGCAGCAGGTCATGGCGCTGGCGGTGTCGGGCCTGATGAACAAGCAGATCGCCGGGGAACTGGGCTTGAGCGAAATCACGGTCAAGATTCACCGCGGCCAGGCCATGCGCAAAATGTGCGCACACTCGTTTGCCGATCTGGTGCGCATGGCCCAGGTGCTGGAGTGGCGCGGCGAGCAGTAGAAAGTTCATACACACGTATACTTGGCGGAACCATTGGACGGCGTATCTTGCAGTGACACGGGCGCCTTTATGGCTACCTGATATCACCCCCAGGTATCGACATGTCCAACACCGCAACTATTTCAATCATTGATGACGATGAGTCAGTTCGAATTGCATTGGATGGCTTGTTACGTTCCCACGGATATCGGGTTAAGACATACGCGGGTGCCTTGGACTTTTTATCTTCCTGCGAACTTGAAAACACCGCGTGCCTGATATCGGATATTCAAATGCCTGGCATGAACGGCATTCAGATGTACGATCGATTGTCGGCCCTGGGCATTCATATCCCGACCATCTTCATCACCGGCTACCCTGGCATGTCACCCCGTATCAGCGCGGGTGCGCCCGAGCCGGTGGCATTTTTCCCAAAACCTTTCGACTGCGCTGAATTGATCGCCTGCATCGAATCGGTACTTGCCCGGTCCGCTTGACTGCGTCGCCCCCCTCATACCTTCGTATAGATCACCCCTACCCAGGCATAGGCCCGATGACCTTATGTAGAAGTGTTAAATACAGGCCCTGCCAATAAGCTTTCCTACAGCGAACCGAAACTGAATGTGCTCGATGGCAATTCATTGCAGCCAGGCGCTTTTGGAGTACTTCGCGACACGGTCACGCTGAAACAAGTTAAACAATTCAACGTATCGATTTTGTCTTCGGGAGCTCATCATGAAACAACATATTCTGGTTGTTGGCGCAGGTTTCGGCGGGGTCTGGAGCGCGTTGAGCGCGGCCCGGCTGTTGGACCAACATGATCGTAATGACGTGCAGATCAGCGTCCTGGCCCCTCAGGCTGAACTGCGCATCCGACCTCGGTTCTACGAACCGGACGTGCACACCATGGCCGCACCGCTGGGTGGTCTGTTCGGCGCGGTGGGCGTGAAGTTCGTACAAGGCTCGGCGAGCAGTATCGATGTCAGCAACAAACAGGTTGGCTACGTGGATGTGTTCGGTACCCAGGGCACCCTGGGCTATGACCGCCTGGTGCTCGCGGCGGGCAGCCAGCTGGTTCGTCCCGACCTCGAAGGCATGATTGAGCATGCTTTCGACGTTGATGAAATCGAACAGGCAAGCCGTCTCGAAGCCCATATCAAGTCCCTGAAGCGTCTGCCGGACAGCCCGGCCCGCAATACCGTGGTGGTGGCCGGCGGCGGCTTTACCGGCATCGAAACCGCCACCGAAATGCCCGCACGCCTGCGCGCTGTCCTCGGCGAGGACGCAGACATTCGGGTCATCGTGGTGGATCGCGGGCCGCAGATCGGCGCAGCGTTGGGCGACGGCATTCGCCCGTCCATTGTCGAAGCGTCCGAGCACCTGGGGATCGAATGGATCCTCAACGCTTCGGTCGAATCGGTGGATGCCGGTGGCGTCACCCTGTCGAGCGGCCAGCGTATCGAGTCCCATACCGTGATCTGGACCGTGGGGTTCCGCGCCAGTCCGTTGACCCAACAGATACCCGCTACCCGCGATCGCCAGGGTCGCCTGCACGTCGATGCCAACCTCAAAGTCCTGGGCCAGAACGACATATTCGCCACCGGTGACGTGGCCTACGCTGCCACTGACACGCTGGGCAACTATGCGGCGATGTCCTGCCAGCACGCCATCGCCCTCGGCCGCTACGCCGGCAACAACGTCGCGGCCGACTTGCTGGGCGTCGCGCCGATGGCCTACAGCCAACCCAAATATGTGACCTGCCTGGACCTGGGCGCCTGGGGCGCGGTGTACACCGAAGGCTGGGATCGCCAGCTCAAGTTGGTCGGGCAGGAAGCCAAGGACCTCAAGACCCAGATCAACACGGTGTGGATCTACCCGCCCGCAGCTGATCGCGCCACCGCCCTGGCCGCCGCCGACCCGTTGATCCCGGTGGCCTAAACCCGGTTCCGCCCCGGCCAGTCCCTCCTTTCTGCGCCGGTCTTTCCCAGACGCCTGCCAACGATGCTTGGGCAGGCGTTTTTTTCAGGCGCTCGGCCCAAAGCCAGCCTGAATATCGTCACTACCCAGCAAAATCCGTATCAACGCCCGCCCACCGCCCTCCGTGCACAAGGTAAGGTAGGCAGAAATCATCCGGATCGAGGTGTGTCGTGGCGTCCTATTCCTTGCGTCAGCTAAAGTACTTCGTCACCACCGTCGAATGTGGCAGCGTCGCTGAAGCATCCCGCAAGCTGTACATCGCCCAGCCGTCGATCGCCTCCGCCATCAAGGGCTTGGAAGACAGTTTCGGCGTGCAGTTGCTCATTCGTCATCACGCCCAGGGGGTATCGTTGACGCCTGGCGGCGCGCGGTTCTATCGCAAGGCCCAGGAACTGTTGCGCATGGCCCGGGAGTTCGAGCAGAACGCGCTGGCCGATAACGATGTGGTCAGCGGGCAGATCGACATCGGCTGCTTCGAAACCGTCGCCCCACTCTACCTGCCGCGGCTGATCGCCGGTTTTCGCGAGCGCTTCCCGGGGGTGGAAATCCGCGTGCAGGATGGCGAGCAGCAGGAACTGGTGCAAGGCCTCACGGGGGGGCGTTTCGACCTGGCGATTTTCTACGAACACGACCTCGACAGCACCATCGAGACCGAAGCACTGACGGCGCCGCAACGCCCCTACGCGTTACTGCCGGCGGGGCATCGCTTTGCCGATCAGGCCCAGGTGTCGCTGCGCGACCTGGCCCTCGAACCCATGATCCTGCTGGACGTACAGCCCAGTCGCACCTATTTCGTGAGCATCTTCGAAGAGCTGGGCCTGACCCCCAACATTGTCTTCAGCTCGCCGTCCATTGAGATGGTACGCGGCATGGTCGGCCAGTCCTTTGGTTTTGCCGTACTGGTGACTCGCCCGCACTCCACCTGCACCTACGACGGACAACACCTGGTGTGCGTCGACATCGCCGAGGACGTGACCGGTTCGGCGCTGGTGGCAGGCTGGCTCAAGCGCGCCCACCTCACCAAGCCGGCCCAGTTGTTTGTCGACTACTGCAAGGAACAGTTCAAGCAATGGCTGGCCTGAGCCCCAATCAACTCTAGCCACAAAAAACACGGTGCTCGCCACTGGTGGGTGGTCGCAAATAATGGGATTTGAATAACCCGCACCACCGCCCTGCCAAACACAAAACCTGTGGCGAGGGAGCTTGCTCCCGCTGGGGCGCGAAGCGCCCCCAGACCAGGCGGACTGGATCAACCTGGCACACCGCGACAGCAGTGTTGGGGCTGCTGCGCACCCCAGCGGGAGCAAGCTCCCTCGCCACAAAGGGTTGTGTTCGCAACAGGAGCGGTGTCTAGCGAGCCGCCCAGGCGTTGAAACGTTGTTCCAGTTCCTCACCATGGTCGACCCAGAACTCCGCGTCCACGGCTTGGGCTTCAGCCAGGTTGGCCTCGGCGGTGGGCAACTGTTCCTGTACCGCCGTCGGCAACAGCGCCAGTGTCTTGCGGTGCACCGGCCCATAAGGGATGTTTTCCGAAAACACCTTCTGGGTCTGCGGCTGGCTGGCAAAGGCAATGAACTGCTCGGCCAGGGCCTTGTTCGGCGTGCCCTTGACCACGGCCCAGTACTCCGGGTCGTACAGACTCTGCGGCCAGACAATGCTCAGCTTCATGCCTTCCTTTTGCGCCGACGCAATGCGTCCGTTGTAGGCCGCACTCATCGCCACGTCCCCCGCCACCAGCCATTGTGCCGGTTGGGCGCCGGCTTCCCACCATTGAATGTTCGGTTTGATCTGGTCCAGTTTGGCGAAGGCCCGGGATACACCTTCAGGGGTGTTCAACACCTTGTACAGGTCCTGCGCCTTGACCCCATCGGCCAGCAAGGCGATTTCCAAGGTGTACTTGGCCCCCTTGCGCAGGCCTCGCTTGCCCGGGTACTCGGCAACGTTCCAGAAATCCGCCCAGGACCTGGGTGCCTTGGCCAGCTTGGTCTGGTCATAAGCCAGGACCATCGACCACACGTAGGTGGCGACACCACACTCATTGAGCGCACCCGGCACATAGTTGGCCGGGTCGCCAAGGCCGGTCAGGTCGAGCTTTTCGAACAGGCCTTCTTCACAGCCCCGCAACAGCTCGGGGCTTTCCACTTCGACCACGTCCCAACTGGTGTGACCAGCCGCGACCATGGCCTTGATCTTCGACAGTTCGCCGTTGTATTCACCGGCCACGATACTTCCTGCACCGCTGGCGTTGAAAGGTTGGAAGTAGGCCTTGTCCTGGGCCTGCTTGGTGGCGCCGCCAAAGGAAATCACGGTCAAGCTCTGGGGCGCGGCCATGACGTTTGAACTCAACAACGCCAATGCACACGCGATATTGCAACGCAAGGATCTGGACATGAAGCGGTTCCTCGAAAATGCCGGCTCGCCCGCACGAGCCGGTGACGGGACTCAGAGGCGACCGTAAGCGCGGGCGGTGCGATCTACAGCAATACGGGTCTTGTCGACCAGTTCGTTGATGTCGGCATGGCTGGCGACCAGCGCCGGGGCCATGATCATCCGGCCCAGGGTGGAGCGAATGATCAGGCCCTCCTCAAAACCAAAGGTGCGGCATTGCCAGGCCATGTCGTTCTCATTGGCGAAGCGCTTGCGGCTGGCCTTGTCTTCGGCCAGTTGCAGGGCCGCCACCATGCCGGCGCCCTGGATCTCGCCAATCAGCGGATGCCCGCCGAAGGCTTCGCGCAAACAACGCTGCAAGTACGGCCCGGTGTCTTCCTTGACCCGGGTGACAATGCCCTCGTCACGCAGGGCCTTGAGGTTGGCAATCGCCACCGCCGCAGCTACCGGGTGCCCGGAATACGTCAGGCCGTGGGCGAAGACACCGCCCTGCTCCACCAGCACCTCGGCCATGCGCTTGGACAGGATCAGCCCGCCCATGGGGATGTAGCCGCTGGTCAGGCCCTTGGCGATGGACAAGGTGTCGGGTTCGAAGCCGAAATACTCATGGG
Organism: Pseudomonas sp. Soil_N_39; assembly: GCF_057655955.1. Taxonomy (NCBI): domain Bacteria; kingdom Pseudomonadati; phylum Pseudomonadota; class Gammaproteobacteria; order Pseudomonadales; family Pseudomonadaceae; genus Pseudomonas; species Pseudomonas sp. Soil_N_39. The sequence goes on along the minus strand of NZ_JBDGLI010000008.1, from coordinate 212,021 downwards.
CGAACCATTCGCCGGTGCGCCCGAAGCCGCCGATCACCTCGTCGGCGCACAACAGCACGTCGTACTGGCGGCAGATGCGCTGGATTTCCGGCCAATAGCTCTCAGGTGGGAAGATCATGCCGCCAGCGCCCTGGAAAGGTTCGGCGACGAACGCCGCGACGTTCTCCGCGCCCAACTCGAGAATTTTTTCCTCCAGTTGCCGAGCGGCACGCAGGCCGAACTCGGCAGGCGTCAGGTCACCTTCATGGGCGAACCAGTAGGGTTCATCGATGTGGGTGACATCCGGAATCACCCCGCCCATCTCGTGCATGAACTTCATGCCGCCCAGGGCCGAAGCGCCCAGGGTCGAGCCGTGGTAGCCGTTCCAGCGGCCAATCATGACCTTCTTCTGGGGCTTGCCGAGAATCTGCCAATAACGACGCACGGTGCGAATCAGCACCTCGTTCGCCTCGGAGCCGGAGTTGGTGTAGATGGCGTGGCTGTAGTGACCCGGTAGCAGGCTGAACAGCAGTTCCGACAGTTCCACCACGGCCGGATGGGTGGTGTGGAAGAACATGTTGTAGTAAGGCAACTGCTCCAACTGACGGCTCGCCGCGGCGGCCAGGTCCTGGCGACCGTAGCCCAGGTTGGTGCACCACAGGCCCGACATGCCGTCCAGGTAGCGTTTGCCGTCGTTGTCCCACAGCGCCAGGCCTTCACCCCGAACGATCACCCGGGGCCCTTCGGCATTGAGGGCTTTCTGGTCGAGAAACGCATGAATGTGGTGCGCGGCGTCCAGCGCCTGGTATTCGCGGGTCGTGCGGTTTGGATTCAGTGGCGCATTCATCAGAGGTCTCCTTGCTTATTGGTCTTGAAGGCTTCGGTGTCCTGGGCGGACGCCAGCGGCTCGGGCTTGAACAATGGTTTGCCCATCACGCACTTGACCCACACCACCGCAATCAGCGAAACGATGCCCAGCACCGCGCCAGCGCTGGCGAAGATCGGAACGGTCATTTCGGGGCTGGGGGATACATGCCAGATGGCAAAGAGCATGCCGGCGATGCCGAACAGCTGGGGCAATGGGTAGAACGGCGTACGGAACGGCCGATGCACATGGGGGTAGCGTCGACGCAGAGCAATCACATTGACGTGGGTGATGATGTAGGCCAGCAGCCAGGCCAGTGCGGCAGCCAGCAGCAGAAGGTTGATGGCGTCAGGGCTGTCGTGCATCAGCAGCAACGGCAAGCCGGTCACCGCTGCGACAAACAGCACCGCGACCCACGGCGCGCCACTGCGCTTGCCCTGCCGCTTGAAGACCCCAAACGCCTGCCCACTGCGGGCCATGCCGAGCAACATGCGCGGGATGGCGGCGAGGGAACTGTTGAGCGTGCTGCACGTAGCGGTGATCGCGGCGGTCACCAGGAATACCTGTCCCGCCTCACCGAACACCGTGGTGGCGAACAGATAATGGGGCAGACCATTGCTGGCCAGCTCCGCTTGTGGAACGGTGAGCAGAGCCCCCAGGCAATACAGGCAAATGACCACGAAGATCACGGTGAGACCGATCATCATCGAGGCCGGAATGTTGCGCTCCGGACGGCGCGTTTCTTCCACCAGCGGACAGACGAACTCAGCCCCGACGAAACCCCACACGGCCATCGCCGCCAGGGCAATCACACCGAGCCCCATGGGGTTCCAGCCAGAATCCGCCACTAGCATCGACACGCTGCTGGCGCCATCGCTTGCCAGCGCACCCAGCCCCATGACCAGCAACATCACCGTCATCACCAGCGCCAAGACAGTCTGCAAGCGCGAGAAAATATCGATGTTGAACAGGTTGAGCACGGTGAACAGGCACAGCACGCCAAGGGCTACGCTCAGCGGTGGCATTGACTGCGGATAAACCTTGTCGATGATGAATTCCATCAGCAGCAACTCCGCCGACAGGGCAAACATCGCCACCACCACATAGCCGGAGAACGTTGCCAGGATCGCCGGGAACTGGCCGATGGCGACTTCGGTGTAACTGCTCAGGCTGCCAGCACGGGGAATCATCAACGCCAGTTCCGAGAACGAACAGGCGTAACTCAAGGCCAGCAGCCAGGCCAGGATCAACGGAATGACAAAACCCATGCCGGCGATGCCGGCGCCTTGCAGCATCAGCACCATGACACCCTGGGAAACCACCAGGCCCACGGCCACCGCCAACAGGGCGCTCAGGCCCAAACGTCGGCGCGGGCCTGCCAGCGAGGGGATAACGGTTTGTAGCGGCACGCTTGAGGAACTGTCCATCGGTTGCTCCATTTTCTTGTTTTAGGGAGAACAAATCGATTGCGGGTGAAGCCTGTGCTGGGGTCGTCAGCCGCGCAGCTGGATCCAGGTGGTCTTGAGTTGCGTGTATTTGTCGAACGCATGCAGCGACAGGTCGCGACCGAAGCCCGACTGTTTGCCGCCACCGAAGGGCACCGTGACGTCCAGCGCATCCACGGTGTTCACCGACACCGTGCCGGCGTTCAGGCGCCGTGCTACGCGATGGGCGCGGTTCAGATCGTCGGTCCACAAGGACGCCGCCAGCCCATAGATGTGTTCGTTGGCCATGGCGATAGCCTGTTCTTCGTCATCGAAGACGCTGATTGCCAATACAGGCCCGAACACTTCTTCCCGGGCCAACTGCATGGCCGGGTGCACGTAGGTAAAAATCGTCGGTTCGATGAAGTTGCTCGAACCCTCGAAGTCCAGCTGGCGACCACCGCAGACCAGGCTCGCGCCTTCGGCCTGGGCCTGCTGGATGTACTGCATGATTCGCGCGGTCTGGCGCGCATCGACAATGGCCCCGGCACGACTCGACGGATCCAGCGGATTGCCCGGCTGCCACAGGCGCGCCTGATCGATCAGGCGTTCGACGAACTCATCGTGGATCGAACGCTGCACCAGCAGCCGTGAGTTGGCCGAGCAGACTTCGCCCTGGTTGAAGAAGATCCCGAACGCGGCTTTCTGTGCCGCCAGGTCCAGGTCCTGGCAGTCGGCGAACACCAGGTTCGGGCTCTTGCCGCCGCACTCCAGCCAGACCTGCTTGAGGTTCGACTGGGCCGAGTACTGCATGAAGTACTTGCCGACTTCGGTGGAGCCGGTGAACACCAGCGAATCGACGTCCGGGTGCAAGCCCAATGCCCGCCCCGCCTGCTCGCCAAGGCCCGGCACAACGTTGAGCACCCCGGGTGGCAACCCCGCTTCCAGGGCCAGTTCGGCCAGGCGCAGGGCTGAGAACGGTGACTGCTCGGCGGGCTTGAGCACCACGCTGTTGCCGGCGGCCAGCGCCGGCGCGAGTTTCCAGGCGGCCATGTCCAACGGGAAATTCCACGGCACCACCGCCGCGATCACACCCAGCGGTACACGGGTGATGGTGGCCAGGACGTTCGCCGCGGAAGGAGCGACCTGGTCGTAGAGTTTGTCGAGGCTTTCGCCATACCAGGCGAACACATGCGCAGCGCCGGGCACGTCGATATTCCAGGCGTCCATCACCGGCTTGCCCATGCTCAAGGAATCCAGCAGCGCCAGCTCTTCGCGATGGGCCAACATCAACTGCGACAGGCGCAACAGCACGGCTTTGCGCTCGGTCGGTGCCATGCGCGCCCAAGGGCCTTGTTCGAAAGCCTTTCGTGCACTCACGACTGCAAGGTCGACGTCCCGTTCACCGCAAGCCACCACATTCGCCAGCCGCTTGCCGTTGGCCGGGTTGATGACCGCGAAGCGGGCACCGTCGAGCGCCTCGCACGGTTCGCCGTCAATCAGGGCGCTGTCACGCAGGCGCAGGTTTGCCGCCCGGGTTTTCCAGTCATTGAAATCGTTCACCGCAATGTCCTTCGGTCAGATGTCGTTGGGGGTGCAGAGATGGCTCGCCAACCGATCCATCAAGCGATCGCAGGCGGCCATTTGTTCAACGCTCACGTATTCGTCGGGCTTGTGCCCCTGGTCCATGCTGCCGGGGCCACAGACCACCGTCGGCACGCCGGCCTGGTGGAACAGGCCGCCTTCGGTGCCAAAGGCGACCGTGCTGAAGGCGTCACTACCGCACAGCCGCGCAACCAGTTGGGCGGGCGCGCTGTCGGGCGACGTGGCCAGGCCCGGGTAGGCCGACAGCGGTTCGAAGCGGATCGCCGTATCCCGCGCCACCGCCTGCATTGCCGGTAGCAGGGTCTGCTCGGCATAACCTTGCAATTGCTCGGCCACCCCATAGGGATCGAAATCCGGCAAGGCGCGCACTTCGAAATCGAAACGGCAGTCGGCCGGGACGATGTTCAGTGCCGTGCCGCCATGGATTACCCCGACCTGCACCGTGGAGAACGCCGGGTCGAAGCGCAGGTCGTGCCGTGAGGGTTCGGCCAGCTGCGCACCGATCTCGCCCAACCGTCCGATCAGGCGCACCGCCTGTTCGATAGCGTTGACCCCGTAAGGGGCATAGGCCGAATGGCAGGCCGCCCCTCGGACATGGCAACGCATCGCCAGCTTGCCTTTGTGCCCCAGCACCGGTCGGAGCTGGGTGGGTTCGCCAATCAGGCACAGGGCCGGTTGCGGAACTCGCCGGACCAACACCTCCAGCAAGCTGTGAACGCCCAGGCAACCCACCTCTTCGTCATAGGAAAACGCCAGGTGCACCGGTCGCCGCAGCGGGCTGGACAAGAACACCGGCACCGCCGCGAGCACCGAGGCCAGGTAGCCCTTCATATCCGCCGTGCCCCGCCCGAACCATTTGCCGTCCATCTCGGTCAGGCAGAACGGATCGACCGTCCAGGCCTGCCCGTCCACCGGCACCACATCGGTGTGTCCGGACAACACCACGCCACCGGGCACCGACGGGCCAATGCTCGCCAGCAGGTTGGCCTTGGTTCGCTCGGCGTTGTAGATCAGCTCGCTGTTCACGCCGAGCTCTTGCAAGTAGTCGCGCACGAACTCGATCAAGGCCAGGTTCGAATCGCGGCTGACCGTGGCAAAGCCCACCAGCTTGGCGAGCAGCGCGCGACTGCGCAGCTCACTCATCGCCCGGCACTCCATAACTCGGCGCCAGGGTCGGGTTGAGCGCACGGGTCAGGTAATCCTGCAATTGCGGCTGATAGGCGAGCCAGAGCTGTTCCAGCTCGCCGATGGGGTTGTTCTCGGCCCAGTCCACCCGCAGATCGACGATGGGCCAGGTCAGGTCATCGACCACCGACAGCGCCGCCGAATGCACCGCCCCGGCCTCCCCGCCCGCCGCTTGCCCGGCCTGCAACGCGCTCATCAAGCGTGACGCAAGACAGCCACCGCTGTGTTCGAAGGCCGTGACCATGGCCTCGATCACCGCAGCGTTGGCCAACAGATTGCCGGCCGCCACGCATTGCTCACCGGCCACCGCGTTGTGGGTGCCCAGGGTATGCTCGCCGCTGAACATCGCCGTGCGCCCTTCGGCATCGATCACCGCCACCTGGCGGTATTGGCTGTAGCCGTTGCGCGGCAGGGTCCGCTCCAACGCCGCTTGTGCCGCCAGGCCGCCGGCCAGTTCATCGAGAATCTGTGGTCCCAGGGCCGGCAGGGTGATGTTCTGGCTCGACACCGCGCCGACGCCCGCGCGCAACCAGGGGCAACGGGCACCGACGGCAATGCTCGAGGAGCTGATGGCAATGCCCAACTGGCCGGTTTCGGCACAGCGTCCAACGATGGAAAAGGTCATGTTCCGCTCCTTATTCAGGGATCACCGCGATCACGTCGATTTCCATCAGCCACTGCGGCTGGCCCAGGGCACTGACCACCAACCCGGTGGAGATCGGAAACACGCCCTTGAGCCACTTGCCGACCTCCTGGTACACCGGTTCGCGATAGCGCGGGTCGATCAGGTACGTGGTGGTCTTGACGATGTGGCTCAGGTCGCTGCCGGCCTCCTCCAGCAACTGCTTGACGTTGCGCATGGCCTGCTCGGCCTGGGCGCGAGGATCGCCAAGGCCCACCAGTTGGCCGTTGAAGTCGGTGCCGACCTGGCCGCGCACGTAGACGGTGTTGCCGGCGCGCACGGCCTGGCACAGGTCGTTGTCCAGCGTCTGGTTCGGGTAGGTGTCCTTGGTATTGAACATGCGAATACGTGTGTGAGTAGGCATCAGCGGACTCCCGAGAGACTGGTTTTCGAACGGTGTGAATCGCTGTCGAGTGCCGGGGCCTGGCGCTGGGCAGCATCTTGATAAGCGAGGTAAATGCGTTGCTTCACGATGTGGTCGGCAATATGCCGGGCGTCATGCCAGACACCCCAGATGAACGCCGAGCCTCGACGTGACAACCACGGCAAGCCGACGAAATACAGGCCAGGCTCACTGCAAACGCCACGCTGATGCCGAGGCTTGCCATTGGCGCCGAGGGCGTCGACCTTCAGCCAGCTGTAATCCACCGAGTAGCCGGTGGCCCAGATGACGCTGGTCACGCCGGTGGCGAGCAGGTCCAGTTCCAGGATCGGCTGGGTCAGGCATTGCGGGTCGGGCAGCAGGTGGCGGGCTTCAGGTTCGAGCGGCAGGTCCAGGCCGTTACGGGCAATGTAGGCGTCGGCGGCATCCAGCAGCGCCAGGTAGTTTTCGTCGCCGCGGGCGATGTTGTCGGCAAGATTCGGTTCGAAGCTCACCACATTGCCGTTGAACGATTTGGTCAGCCCCACCAGGGTGATGCCCTCGTGGGCCAGCCGGCGAAAATCCACGGTATGGCCGCCACGGGCACCGCTCACGGCGATGGTGACGTGCTCCTTGCCCGGCTGGACCGCCTCCGCATCCCATTCGCCCAGCACGCCCAGCCACCAGCAGAAATCGCGGTTGCGATAGGCCCGTGGCGGGCGGTCGTGGGCCCCCACCGAGAGATAGACCTGCTTGCCAGCGCGCCGCAGTTCATCGGCGATCTGCACGCCCGACGACCCCGCCCCCACCACCAACACCGCCCCCTCGGGCAATTGCCCGGGGTTACGATACTGGGCCGAGTGAAGCTGGGTGACCGTGGCCATATCCGGTGCAATCGGTGGGATCACCGGCCGCTGGAAGGGCCCGGTGGCGACGACCACATGGATCGCTTCGATCAGGCCTTCGGAAGTTTCAACGCTGAAGCCCGGACGGCCGACATTGCGCTCCACGCCCTTGACCTCAACGCCGGTACGGATCGGTGCATTGAATTTACGGGCATAGGCTTCGAAGTAATCGGCCACCTGGTCCTTCGTCGCGAAGGCATCCGGGTCGAGCCCTTCGAATTCCAGCCCCGGAAAGCGGTCATGCCAGGCCGGCCCGTTGGCCACCAGCGAATCCCAACGCGCCGTGCGCCAGGCCTCGGCAATGCGGCTGCGCTCCACGACGAGATGAGGCACGCCTTGCCGGCTCAAGTGCTCACTCATGGCCACGCCGGCCTGGCCGGCGCCTATAACAAGCGTATCGATGCGTAGGGTTTCATCAGGCATGTTTGTGCACTTCCGGCAGTAGGTTTGGTTCAGGCAGGCATGGCGCCGCCTCGGGTTCGGTTTTCTTGTTGTTTTGCGGTTGCGGTGATCGAGATGAGGTGTCGAGGCGATTGTGTTGGCAGGCGGGGATTTGCGAAACGAGGGTTTTTGTCGTTGCTGGGAAGGAAAAAAATGGGCTACTGCGCGAGCGTGCTGATCACTGGGACGAGGCGAGTCACTGTGGCGAGGGGATTTATCCCCGCTGGGGCGCGGAGCGGCCCTAATACCAACAACCCGGTGTGTCAGGCAGATTGAGTTGACTGCTTAGAAGGGCTGCTGCGCAGCCCAGCGGGGATAAATCCCCTCGCCACAATATCCAGGAGCGGCACAAATGGGCAGTGTCAGATTTTTTGTGTGCGCGCCGGAAACGCCTTGAGCTCCAGCTTCTCCATCACCAACCCGATGAACGCCGAAACCGCCAGCGGCAACTGCCGCCGGCTCGGATACAGCACATTCAGGCCGAAGCCGCTGCGTTGGTACTGCGGCAGCACGCGCACCAGTCTTTCGGCTTCCAGGTCGAGAGCGCTCAGTGCCCCTGGCAGCACGGCGATGCCCAGACCGGCGACGGTTGCCCTACGCAACGCCTGGGCGGTGTTGGCGTGGAATCGGCTGGCGATCTGCACGTGTTCCTCGATACCGTCCGGGCCGACGAGTCGCCAGTCGGTCAAGCCGCTGGGGTGGGCGAAGCTCACGCCGTCGTGGTGAGCCAGGTCCTGCAGCGAACGCGGTACGCCGCGTGCGGCAATGTAGGCGGGACTGGCAACCATGCCGTCACCGTCGTTCTGCAGCAGTTGGCGACCGACATACCCCGAGTCCTGCAGCGGACCGCCGCGAAAGGCCACGTCGATGCGGTCGGCAATCAGGTCGACACGGGCATCGCTGAGCACAAAATCGAGTTGCACACGAGGGTGTGCGGCTAAAAAGTCGGCCACCCATTCCATCGGGAAAAAATCGAAAAAATCCGCCGGCGCCGCGATACGCACCAGGCCGCTGGGCTCTTCGCTACCCATCATCAGTTCCTGCCCTGCATCCATCAGACCATCCACCGCCTCCACGCAGCGCTCATAAAACCCCTGGCCCACCTGGGTCAACGTGAGTTTGCGGGTCGAGCGCTGCAGAAGTCGCGACTCCAACTGCGCCTCCAACTGTTGGACCCGGCGGCTGACGGTGTTGGCAGGCATGCCCAAGCGCCTGGCCGCCTCGGCGAAGCTGCCGCTGCGGACCACCTGGACAAACAGCGCGACATCGTTGAGATCGAGCATGGCGCCGACATTCCTTCGTTTAATGGATGAGTTCAATCCGATTGTATCGGCTAATCAATCCATTGGCAGGCACTTATCCTTCTCCCATCGAGGCCCAACGCCCAAGACTTGGAGGCAATCCCATGAACAGCATCGTCGCAGCACCGCCGCGCGTCATCGTCCATCGCACTTCCGGCAGCAGCCACGGGCCGATCACCCGACTCATGAGCCCCGGCGACCTGGGCCAGCTCTGCAAGCCGTTCGTGTTTCTCGATCGCATTGCCGCCAAGGCCGACGCCATGCAAAGGGGATTCGGCATGCACCCTCACTCTGGAATCGCCACGCTGACCTATCTGATCGAAGGCCAGGTGATTTACGAAGACACCACCGGCCAATCCGGCACACTGCCCAGCGGCGGCGTGGAATGGATGCAAGCCGGCAACGGTGTATGGCACAGCGGGCGGCCGGTCGCCAGTTCGCCGATCCAAGGCTTCCAGCTCTGGGTGGCGCTGCCGGCGGCTGAAGAAAATGCCCCGCCCCACAGCCTCTATCTGGCACCCTCCGAGATCCCCCGTGAAGGTCCGGCGCGGGTATTGCTCGGCCAATACGGCGCGACCCGCAGCCCTGTTACGGCGCCAGCGGGCATGAATTACCTCGCCGTGCAATTGCAGGACAACGAGCACTGGCGCTACACACCACCGGCCGGGCACAGCGTTGCCTGGCTGGCGGTCAACAGCGGCAGCCTCGATGCGGGCGGCAACGCCAATGCAGGGGAAATGGTGGTATTCGAAGAGTCCGGCGCGGCCATCGACATCGTGGCCCGGGGCGCGACGTCCTTCGTGCTCGGTTCGGCGGTCAAGCATCCCCATGACTTGGTGATGGGCCACTACTCGGTGCACACCAGCGTGGCGGCTCTGGAGAAAGGCGAGCAAGAAATCCAGCGCATCGGCGCCCTTTTGCAGCAAGAGGGTCGGTTGGGCTGACCGACCCTCGATTCAATCCCTGTTCTTAACCGATCCCTTAGAGGTGAATCATGACTGACATCGGTCTCGATCTTCTGTTGTCCCGAGTTCAACTCGGCAAGCTGTCCCTGAAAAACCGCATGATCATGGCGCCGATGACCCGCAGCCGTGCCGGAGCAGGCGATGCGGCCACGGCCCTGATGGCCGAGTATTACAGCCAACGCGCCAGCGCCGGCCTGATCATCAGCGAAGGCTCCCAGGTGTCGGCCCAGGGCAAGGGTTACCTGAGAACGCCGGGGATTTTCACCCCTGAGCAAATCACTGGCTGGAAACAGGTGACCGACGCGGTCCATGCCGAGGGTGGGCAGATGTTTTTGCAGCTCTGGCACGTGGGCCGTCTTTCCCATCCCTTGGTGCAAGTCAACGGCGCCCAACCCGTTGCCCCCTCGGCGATCAAGGCCGATGGCGAGATCTACACCCCCGAAGGCCTCAAGCCCTATGAACTGCCACGGGCGCTGGAGCTCGATGAAATCCCCGGCGTGATCGCCGACTTCCGCCAGGCTGCCGTCAACGCGAAACAGGCCGGTTTCGACGGCGTGGAAATTCACGGCGCCAATGGCTACCTGATCGACCAGTTCCTGCGTGACGGCACCAACCAACGCACCGATGCCTACGGCGGCTCGGTCGAGAATCGCGCCCGTTTCCTCAAGGAGGTCGTCGAGTCGGTGATCGAAGTCTTCGGGGCCAGCCGTGTCGGTGTGCGCCTGTCGCCGATCTTCAGCTACTTCTCGATGAGCGACAGCCACCCACAAGCCACTTTCGACTACACCGCCAGGATGCTCAGCCGCTATGGCCTGGCTTACCTGCACATCGTGGAACTGGGCGAAGGCCCGTTCGACTTCCGGGAGCTCAAGCGCCGCTTCGGCGGGCCCTACATCGCCAATGGCGGCTACAGCGCCGAACGTGCCGCCACCGCCATCAGCCGCGGTGAAGCAGATCTGGTGGCGTTCGGCACACCGTTCCTGGCGAACCCGGACCTGGTGGAGCGTTTCAAACGGGGCCAGGCGCTGCCCCCCCCTGATGCGTCGACGTTCTATCAAGGCGACGAGCGTGGTTATACGGACTATCCGACCCTGGCCAAGGCCCAAGCAGGCCAAGAGGCTTAATAACCGAGACCTGTGGGAGCAAGCCTGCTCGCGATGGCGTCAAGTCAGTCGATATGGAGGTTGACTGACACACCGCATTCGCGAGCAGGCTCGCTCCCACATTTGATCCAGGTCCTCCCCGATCTTCCGGTGGCGCAAGTCCCCTGTGGGAGCGAGCTTGCTCGCGAATGCGGAGTGTCAGCCAACAATGATGTCGAATCTGATACCGCCATCGCGAGCAAGCTCGCTCCCACACTGTTGCCGGTCGGCCGCAATATCTACATCCACCATCAATCTCCTGTGGGAGCGGGCTTGCTCGCGAATGCGGATTGTCAGCCAACAATGATGTCGAATCTGATACCGCCATCGCGAGCAAGCTCGCTCCCACACTGTTGCCGGTTGGCCGCAATATCTACATCCACCATCAATCCCCTGTGGGAGCGAGCTTGCTCGCGATAGCGGTGGCTCAGAATGCATCAAACAGTCAGGTGCTTTCCGGCACATCGATCTGAAGCGGCACCACCCGCCTCGGCGCCGGGCCTGGCTGTGTGACGCTCGTGGCCTCGACCAGTGCTGCGATCGCCTGTTCGGCCATGGTCACCACGGGATGGGACAGCACCGCCTGGACCAGCCCCGTCTTCCGTGTCAAAGGAGTCAGGTCGTGGCACACCACTGCGTGCGTGTTCGGCTGGGAGGAACGGGCCGATGAATCCGGGCGTTTCATGCGCAAGGAAATCCAGGCCTACGTCGACAAGTACTTCAGGTAAACGGATTCATTCCAATAACCGGACTAGCCGCGGCTCGATCGCCTGTTCACTCACCTCAACCCTGGCAGCGTCACCGGCAGCTTGAACCGCCGCCGGCCGGCGCTGCCAGGGTTGAGGTAGAGCCGCTCGCCCCGCCATTCGATCAGTGGTTTATGGGAATGGCCAGTGATCACCAGTCTCACGCCGGGTTCGAGTGGCGCCGGCACATCCGCGATGTCATGGACCAGCAGTACCGGCCACCCCCCCAGGTCGAATTGCAGGCAATCGGCAAGGTGCCCTGCCCACTCGGCCTCCAGATCGTTGTTCCCGCGCACCACGTGCAGCTCGCCGATGGAAGCCAGGGCGTCGAGGATGTCCGGGCTGCCGATATCACCGGCATGAATGATCCGCTCACAGCCTTGCAGCGCGTTAAGCGCTTCGGGGCGCAGCAGGCCGTGGGTATCGGAAATGACGCCAACTTTCATGAAACCTTTCTCCCCAATCCTGTGCCGCCGCTTATACCTGCCTCGTCGCAGTTAGCTAACATGCTGAATTCGAATAGGATAGGCTGCGTCGTGAAAGGTGCAGACCCATCGTGGAAAGGATATGTCAATGCTCGGACGCAAGCAGCCAGAGCCCAAGATCGAAAGCCCCAATGAAGCCTTTTCCCAGCAGGCTGTGCGGGCCGGAGCTGCATTTCGGTTGACCGTGAGTTTCATGCTCGTGGTCGTCATCGCCTTCCTGGCCGTCGAAGGCTGGCGGACCTGGCGCGACTACCGCGCCGCGTTTGCGTCTGCCCGGGATTCGGTGACGAACCTGGCACGGGCGACCGCCCAGCACGCCGAAGATACGATTCGACAAGTGGATGTGGTTACCGCCGCCCTCGCCGAACGCGTGGAGGGCGACGGCCTGCAGAACATGGACGTTCCGCGCATCCATAAGCTATTGGTGCAGCAAGCCGCCATCATGCCGCAACTGCATGGGCTGTTTATCTACGGCCCGGACGGTCAATGGCTGGTGACGGACAAGGAAGTGATCCCGGAAATGGCGAACAACGCCGACCGCGACTACTTCCAATACCACCGCACCCACGAGGATCAAGGGGTGCGCATCGGCGACGTCGTCAAGAGCCGTTCCACCAACGACCTGATCATTCCCATTTCCCGCCGCTTGAACAACCCCGATGGCTCGTTTGCCGGCGTATTGCTGGGGACCGTGAAGGTCAGCTATTTCGTCGACTACTACGGCGACTTCAAAATCGATGGCAAAGGCGCGCTGGTCCTGGCCAAGCGCAGCGGAACGATCCTGGTCCGACGTCCTTTCGTCGCGTCGGTGATTGGCAAGAGCCTCGTCAACAGCGTGATCTTCCGGGAACATTTACCCACCTCCAATCAAGGGGTTGCCGAAGCCAGGGCCGTCGTCGATGACACCGAGCGCCTGTACGGCTACCGGGCCTTGACCACGTATCCGCTGGTGGTGGAAGCCGGCTTGTCCCGCGAATCGATCATCGCACCCTGGCGCCGCGACCTGTTCAAGACCGGTCTGGTGCTGATTTTCCTGATCGCGATACTGGTGGGCTTCGGGCTCATCGTGTTGAGCCAGCTGCGCTACCGCATGACCATGGAGAAACAGATTCGCAGCGCCCACCAGGCCATGCGCGACATGGCGCTGACCGATAGCCTGACCGGGCTGGGCAACCGCAGGCGCCTGGACATCGCCTTGGCCGATGAAATCCGTCTGGCAAGGCGCCAGGGTTCCTCCCTGGCCCTGATCATGCTCGACGTCGATTACTTCAAGCGTTTCAACGACAGGTACGGCCATGCCGCCGGCGACGATTGCCTGCGGGCGATCGCCGCCGCGCTCAGGCAGACCATCAAAAGGCCGGGTGACCTGGCGGTCCGCTATGGCGGTGAAGAATTCACCATGTTGCTGCCCAACACCGACAGCGCCGGGGCCGCCAAGGTCGCGCAGCAAATCCTCGAAGCCGTCAGGGCCTTGAACATCGAACACGGCGACCATCCCTTGGGCATCGTGACCATCAGCGCGGGCGTCACCACCTGCCTGCCGAGCGGCGAAGACGTCACCCCGGCCATGTTGATCAGGGCCGCCGATGCCTTCTTGTACCTGGCCAAGAACACCGGGCGAAACCGTTGGTGCAGCGCCGGCTCGACGCCGGAGTGAACCCGGAGGGGAGCACCGCGCATCGGTCCGGATCGTGCAAACCCAAGTCCACAGGTGCCTGTAAGGCTCCTGCCGGCTACAATGCGCGCTTCGACCGTGACCAGCCTGACTAAAAACAAATGTCCTTGCCCAAACATCATCTGGAATTGCTCAGCCCCGCCCGCGACGTGACCATCGCCCGCGAGGCCATTCTGCATGGCGCCGACGCCGTGTACATCGGTGGCCCGAGTTTCGGCGCGCGTCACAACGCCTGCAACGAGGTGGGCGATATTGCCCGGCTGGTGGAGTTCGCCCACCGCTACCACGCCCGGGTGTTCACGACCATCAACACCATCCTGCACGACAATGAACTGGAGCCGGCCCGCCAGCTGATCCACCAGTTGTACGATGCCGGTGTCGACGCGTTGATCGTCCAGGACCTGGGGGTGATGGAGCTGGATATCCCGCCTATCGAGCTGCACGCCAGCACCCAGACCGACATCCGCACCCTGGCCCGGGCCAAGTTCCTCGACCAGGCCGGTTTCTCGCAACTGGTCCTGGCCCGTGAGCTGAACCTGCAGGAAATCCGTGCCATCGCCGACGAGACCGATGCGGCCATCGAGTTCTTCATCCACGGTGCGCTGTGCGTGGCCTTTTCCGGCCAGTGCAACATCTCCCACGCCCAGAACGGCCGCAGCGCCAACCGTGGCGATTGCTCCCAGGCCTGTCGCCTGCCCTACACCCTCAAGGATGACCAGGGCCGGGTAGTCGCCTATGAAAAACACCTGCTGTCGATGAAAGACAACAACCAGAGCGCCAACATCCGCGCCCTGGTCGAAGCCGGCGTGCGCTCGTTCAAGATCGAAGGGCGCTACAAGGACATGGGCTATGTGAAGAACATCACCGCCTATTACCGCCAGCGCCTGGACGATGTCCTCGAAGACCGCCCGGACCTGGCCCGCGCGTCCAGCGGCCGTACCGCCCACTTCTTCGTCCCCGACCCGGACAAGACCTTCCACCGTGGCAGCACCGACTATTTCGTCAGCGAGCGCAAGATCGACATCGGCGCCTTCGATTCGCCAACCTTTACCGGCGTGCCGGTGGGCGTGGTGGAAAAGGTCGGCAAGCGCGACTTGCAAGTGGTGACCTTCGATCCGTTGTCCAACGGCGACGGGCTCAACGTGCTGGTCAAGCGCGAAGTCGTCGGTTTCCGCGCCAACATCGCCGAGCCCAAGGGTGAATTCGAAGAGGACGGCCAGAAGCGCTACCGCTACCGCGTCGAGCCCAACGAGATGCCGGCCGGGATGTACCAATTGCGCCCCAACCATCCGCTGAGCCGCAACCTGGACCACAACTGGCAGCAAGCGTTGCTCAAGACCTCCTCCGAGCGCCGGGTCGGCCTGGCCTGGGTTGCGCGCCTGGGCGAAGAACGCCTGGAACTGACCGCCACCAGCGAGGAAGGCATCAGCGCCAGCGTCGCCCTGGACGGGCCATTCGGCCTGGCGAACAAGCCGGAACAGGCCTTGGAGCAACTGCATGACCTGCTCGGCCAACTGGGCACCACCGAGTACCACGCCACCGCCATCGAGCTGGATGCGCCCCAGGCGTTCTTCATCCCCAACTCGCAGCTCAAGGCGTTGCGCCGCGAAGCCATCGAAGCCCTGACCGCCGCCCGCATCAAAGCCCACCCGCGCGGTGGCCGCAAGGCCGAGACCAGCCCGCCGCCGGTGTACCCGGAATCGCACCTGTCGTTCCTGGCCAACGTCTACAACCAGAAGGCCCGGGATTTCTATCATCGCCACGGGGTCAAGCTGATCGATGCGGCGTTCGAGGCCCACGAGGAAACCGGTGAAGTGCCGGTGATGATCACCAAGCACTGCCTGCGTTTCTCGTTCAACCTCTGCCCCAAGCAAGCCAAGGGCGTCACCGGCGTGCGCACCAAGGTCGCGCCGATGCAGTTGATACACGGCGATGAAGTGCTGACGCTGAAGTTCGACTGCAAACCCTGCGAGATGCATGTGGTGGGCAAGATCAAGGGGCACATCCTTGACCTGCCATTGCCCGGCAGCACGGCGCAACCCGTGGTCGGCTACATCAGCCCTGAAGACCTGCTCAAGACGATTCCGCGCGCACCGCATTAAACCCATACCCACCGCCCCTGTGGCAGTGGGTACTTACAAAACTGGCATCCGCCACAGATCCCCTGTGGGAGCGAGCTTGCTCGCGATAGCGGCGGCACATCCAGCATCAACGCAAGCTGACCCACCGCTATCGCGAGCAAGCCCGCTCCCACATTGGATCTGTGGTGGACTGAGGATTTGTGAACACCC
>NZ_JBDGLI010000008.1:102570-195870 GCF_057655955.1 Pseudomonas sp. Soil_N_39 | reverse complement strand
GACCCACCGCTATCGCGAGCAAGCCCGCTCCCACATTGGATCTGTGGTGGACTGAGGATTTGTGAACACCCCAAAAAACCTGTGGGAGCCGAGCTTGCTCGCGATGGCGTCAGCAGCATCAGCATCAATGCAAGCTGACCCACCGCTTTCGCGAGCAAGCTCGCTCCCACATTGGATCTGTGGTGGACTGAGGATTTGTGAACACCCCAAAAAACCTATGGGAGCCGAGCTTGCTCGCGATGGCGGCGGCACATCCAGCATCAATGCAAGCTGACCCACCGCTATCGCGAGCAAGCCCGCTCCCACATTGGATCTGTGGTGGACTGAGGATTTGTGAACACCCCAAAAAACCTGTGGGAGCCGAGCTTGCTCGCGATGGCGTCAGCAGCATCAGCATCAGCATCAATGCAAGCTGACCCACCGCTATCGCGAGCAAGCCCGCTCCCACATTGGTTCCGTGGTGGACTGAGGATTTGTGAACACCCCCAAAATCTGTGGGAGCCGAGCTTGCTCGCGATGGCGTCAGCAGCATCAGCATCAATGCAAGCTGACCCACCGCTTTCCCGAGCAAGCTCCCACACTGAGTGTCGGGTGGTTGGAATGGATTTTTCATTTCTGCGCCGTTTTCGCTTTCCCGGGCGACAAATCCTGTTCAAAGGGCTCCCCCGCCGCGTGTTCATGGTGCTAGGTTGTAAGTGATTGTTTCATCAAACGATACTTCTCTCCTGCAAAGGAATGCCTGCCACCATGAACTGCCCGTTCAAGCGTCTTGTCGTTGCCACCCTCATACTGTCCAGCCTGTCGTCATTCGCGATGTCGGCCAACGCCAACATCACCGCCCAACAAAGCACGGCCATCGTCAAAACCTTCGCCGATACATCAGTCACCGATTTCAGGCAATTCCTCGCCGAAGTAGCCAAAAGCGACCTCGCCAAAACCGCCAACCTCGGCCCGACCATCAGCGCCTTCCAGGCCAACAAAACCCTGTCGACCGAACAGCAGAACGAAATCCATCGCCTGCTGGGCCTCTACGCCCGAGTGAAATACGGCAAAGCTGCCACCGAGACGCTGAAGGAACTGGTCGCCATCCCGACCTTTCGCAAGGACGGTGTCGCCCAACACGAGAACCCCGAGTTCCTCAAGATCGCCGACAAGATCAAAAGCCTGGCCGAGGCGTTCAACCTGAACTTCCGCAACATCGACAACCGCGTCTATGAGATTTCACTCGAAGGCAGCGGTGACGAAGTCGTCGGTATCCACGCCCATGCCGACGTGGTGCCGGTCACGCCGGAAAACTGGGTGTTGAAAGACGGCACCCGTCTCGATCCGTTCAAGGTCACCCTGGTGGGCGACCGCATGTATGGCCGGGGCACCGAGGACGACAAGAACGGCATCGTCGTGGCGCTCTACGCCATGAAGATCATCAAGGAAGAGAAGCTGCCGCTGGCGCGCAACTTCAAGCTGCTGGTCGACACCACCGAGGAAACCACCGGCGACGCCATTCCCTATTATTTCGAACGCAACCCGACGCCCAACTACAACTTGGCACTGGATGGCGGCTATCCCGTGGTGATTGCCGAGAAAGGCTACGGCACCGTCATGGCCAATTTCCCTCGCCGCGCGGCACAGGGCAAGGGCGCGCAAATCACCGCATTGACCGGCGGCCTGGCGACCAATCAGATTCCGTCGACGTCCGTGGCCACCTTCGCCAGCGACAAGCCCGCCGAGATGGCCGCCGACCTGCTCAAGGCCGCTACCGACTATGCCAAGCGCAACGGCGGCAATTTCGAAGTGGGCTCCCAGGTCGTCGGCAAAGACGTGCAACTGACCTTCACCGGCGTTTCCGCCCACTCCTCCGAGCCCGAGTCAGGCGTCAACCCGGTGGCACGGATGCTGGACTTCATCAATGGCCTGGACGGCAAGGTTGCGCTCAAACACAACCACATCACCGACGCCGCCCGTTACGCCGCCAACAATTGGGGCTTGGATTACCTGGGCAAAAAATTAGGCATCGGCTTTTCCGATGCGTTCATGGGGCCGCTGACCGCCTCGCTGACCTACGTCGGGATGGATGACAAGACGTTCAAGCTGGCGGTCAACCTGCGGGTACCGGTCGGCAAGACCACAGAAGCCCTCAAGACTGAGATTGCCGACAAGCTGGCCGTCTGGAGCAAGCAATCCCAGGTCGCGGTGGCCTTCGACTACTCCATCGACGCGCCGATGTACCGCAACCCTGAGGGTGAATGGGTCAAGGCACTGCTAGCCGTCGCCACTGAAAATCTCGGCATGGAACACAAATACGGCACCTCCGCCGGCGCCACATCGGTCCATGACCTGCCCAACGGCGTGCAATTCGGCCTGGCGATGCCCGACGTCAAATACACCGGCCACAACGACAACGAGTTCAAGACCGTGGAGCAATTCCTTTTGGACTTGCAGATCGTGACCGAGATGATGGGACGGATCGGGCAGTTGCCGAAGCTCTGATCGGCCTGCACGGGACAGCTATCAAGACCTGTTGGTTTTCATTGTGGCGAGGGAGCTTGCTCCCTCGCCACAGGTTTACCCTTATTCCTTCACCTTATTCCTTCAGGTGAGTGGCGCTGGGGTCAATGACCTTGGCGGTAATGTCGACCAACTCCAGCCCCCAATCCCCATGCAGGTACCAATCGTCCCCGATCATCTCGGCCGGGTGCATCGTTCGATCGGCACCGTTGCCGCAGGCCAGCGCACTGGTCGGACAGTAACGATCACATCCCCAGCAGATGCGCTCGGGATGCTTGGGACTGATGGGAAAAGGCTTTGCCATGACGACCCCGTATGACCGATGGGTGTACCCATACCCTACCCCGCTGGGCCGCTGCCGCCCTTGATCCTGATCAAGAACAGCCGCGCAGGAACGATCCCACGTTCGTTGATCAAAAATTCGCGCTGAAAATTGACAAGAATCATTATTATTCGCAGCGAAGCTTCCTAGACTCGGCGCCATCAATTAGCCAACCAGGAAGTCATCATGCGCACCCTTGCTCCGTTGTCCCTCGCCTTGCTGTTGCTCCCACCGCTGGCCCAGGCCAAGGAATACCCCATCGGCGAACCGCAACTGTGCCCGGGGCTGGAAGTCGGCGCGGTGTACTTGCAACCGATCGAAATGGCCCCCGCTGGGATGATGCGCGCCACGGCGGATTCGGATGTGCACCTGGAAGCGGATATCCGCGCCACGGCGGACAACCAGCAAGGCTTTCAGGAAGGCAGTTTCGTGCCCTATCTCAACGTGTCGTTCCAGCTGAAGAAACAAGGCAACGACACCACGCTCAAAGGCGACTTCCACGCCATGGTTGCCAATGACGGGCCGCACTACGGCGACAACGTCAAGCTGCTCGGCCCGGGCAAATACCAATTGACCTTCACCGTCCTGCCACCGGGTGGCCACGCGTCCCTGGGTCGTCATACCGACAAGGAAACCGGCGTGGCCCCATGGTTCGAGCGCTGCGAACTGCATTATGAATTCGTCTACGCCGGGATCGGTAAAAAAGGCGGGTACTGAACATGAGCCGCCGATCCTGGCCGTCATGCCTGGCCTGGCTGACGCGGGCCGCTCTGCTGCTACCGTCAATCGCCCTGGCCGAACTGCCCACCTATGAATTGAGCATGCGCGACGGGTATTTCACGCCGTCGCAGCTGGAAGTACCCGCCGGGCAACGGTTCAAGATCGTGCTGAAGAATGTCGGCCAGGGTCCGGCGGAGTTCGAAAGCACGCCATTGCGCGTAGAGAAAGTGCTCTCGCCCGGCGTCACGACTTTCGTGGTCATCCATCCGCTGCGCCCCGGGCACTATCCGTTTTTCGATGAATTCAACCCGCAACTGCCCGAGGGCGGGATTCTCGCCCGGTGATCGGCCAGTAGGAGGCGTTTGCATGACTCAATCGATGTTTATTGTCTGGCGCGAAAGCGTCGAAGCGTTGTTGGTGATCGGGATTCTCCAGGCCTGGGCCAGCCAGCAGCAACAGGCCAGCCAACTGCGGCGCTCTGTATGGGCCGGCGCGGCGTTGGGCCTGTTGTTGTCCGGCGTGCTGGCCGGCCTGATCCTACTCGCCGGCGAGGCCATGAGCGGTGCGGCCAATGAGTGGTTCCAGGCGTCGTTGGCACTGTTTGCCAGCCTGTTGATCGTGCAAATGGTCGGCTGGATGCACCGGAACGCGAGGACACTCAAGCATGACCTGACACGCCACGCCGAACAGCGCCTGAGCCGTCAGGGCGGCCTGGGGCTGTTGGTCTTGGCGTTGCTCGCCGTCAGCCGCGAAGGCAGTGAAACCGTGGTTTTCCTGTATGGCGCCGGGACACGCCTGCACGGGCCGCAACTGGGCTTGTTCGCCGTGGGCGCGCTGGCCGGGCTGGTGCTGTCGCTGCTGACCGTCTCCTTGCTGCACAGCAGTCGTCGGTTAATCTCGTGGCCGCGGTTCTTTGCTATCAGCGAAGCGATCCTGCTGCTGTTGGGCGCGGCGTTGCTGGTCAGTGCCATCGAGCGAGTCGGCGGGCAATTGCTGGCGATGGATTGGCCCGAGGCGGTGTATCGCGGCATTGGCGACGCGCTGTGGGACAGCAGCGCATTACTCGACGACGGCCATGGTTTCGGCGGGTTCCTGGCGGATTTCACCGGGTATCGGGCCAGCCCGAGTGCGATGACATTGCTGGTGTGGCTGGGCTATTGGGGGGTGGTCGCGGGTTGGTTGCGGCCACGCAAAGCGGAAACCCTGCCATGCCCGACCTGAACCCCTGGCTGCAACGCCTGGGCGACGGCATGCGCCGCCACGGCGCAACCATTCGTGCAGTGCAATGGGCGGTGGTGCTGTTCTACGCGGTGCTGTTGGTGGTGCCGGCAATGTTGCCATTACCGGACAGCCAGGCGCGGCTGTTGGATAGCCTGACGCTGCTGGCACAGTTCCTGTTCTGGGGAATCTGGTGGCCGTTCGTGTTGCTGTCGATCGTGTTGTTCGGCCGCCTCTGGTGTGGCGTGCTGTGCCCGGAAGGCGCCTTGAGCGAATGGGCCAGCCATTACGGCAAGGGCTTCGGGGTGCCACGCGGGTTGCGTTGGGCCGGCTGGCCGACCCTGGCGTTCTGTCTGACCACGGTCTACGGCCAGTTGATCAGCGTGTACGACTATGCCCAGGCGGCACTGCTGATCCTGGGCGGTTCCACCGTCGCCGCGGTGATCGTCGGCCTGTCGTTCGCCCGGGGCAAGCGGGTGTGGTGCCGTTACCTGTGCCCGGTCAGTGGTGTGTTTGCCCTGCTCGCCCGCTTGGCACCGGTGCACTTCCAGGTGGACGAACAACGCTGGCTGGAAAACCCTGCACCCCGGCGTCCTCCCCCCAATTGCGCGCCGCTGCTGGACATCCGTCGCCTGCGCGGCGCCGCCGATTGCCACGCCTGTGGTCGCTGCAGCGGCCAGCGCGACGCGGTACGGCTGATTGCCCGCTCCAGCAGCGCGGAAATCCTCCAAGCGACGGCCAAGACGCTGTCGTCCTGGGACGTTCGCTTGCTGCTGTTCGGCGTCATCGGCCTGGCCATGGGAGCCTTTCAGTGGACCGTCAGCCCCTGGTTCATCGACCTCAAGCAGGGCCTGGCCCAATGGCTGGTGAGTCACGATTGGCTTTGGGCGCTACAGGACAACGCGCCCTGGTGGCTGTTGACCCACTACCCGCAACTCAATGACAGTTTCAGTTGGCTCGATGGTTTTTGCATCGTCGCGTATCTGGGCATGAGTGCTCTGCTGATGGGCACTTCGTTGATGCTATTGATGCGCCTGGCGGCATGGCTCTCGGACGATGCCACAGCCTATCGGCCCCTGGCCCTCACCCTGACGCCTCTTGGCGCTGCCGGGTTGTTCCTCGGCCTGTCGGCCACCACCGTCAAGCTGCTGCGCTATGAAGGGCTGCTGCTGGAATGGGTTTCACCGGTAAGGGCCGCGCTGCTGACAGCGGCAATTGCCTGGAGCCTGTGGCTGGGCTGGAAACGCCTGCGGTCCACCGTGGCATCGCCGATCCGACGCTTGCCCGCCATGGCATGCCTGGTCCTGGCTAGCAGCCTGGTGGGGTATGGCTGGTGGTTGCAATTCTGGGGTTGGTGATCGAGGGATTGCGAGGGTCTACAAAGTCATGTCCACCACAGGGCCCCTGTGGGAGCGAACCTGCTCGCGATAGCGGTGGATCAGCCTGCATCCATGTTGAATGTACCGCCGTCATCGCGAGCAAGCTCGCTCCCACATTGGTTCCGGGGTGACTGCGAATTATGTATCCGCCACAACGCCCCCTGTGGGAGCGAGCTTGCTCGCGATGGCGGCGTGTCAGTCAGCACTTCTGCAAACTGACACACCGCTACCGGCCACTCAACTGCGCAACACAAACGAGGGGAACAGCTCGCGCAGGGCGGCCCATAACTCCGGCTGCAAGGCCTGCGCCGAGACGCTGGAAAGGTGGGGGTCGAGCATCCGGGCGGTGCGCACCAATTGCACGGCAAATCGGGTGACGCCGCGCTCGCTCAGGCGCCGGGCCAGGGTCAGCAGCCGTTCGGGGTCGAACAGGTGCCAGTGCACCGTCGTGCGACATTCATAATCCACGCCGCTGTCCAGCAGATGATCGAGGCTGCGCCAGTTTGCAGCGCCGCTGCCTTCGACCCGGGTTACATCGAGGGCATCTTCGGGCAAGGCCTTAATGTCGAACCCCACCCAGTCGGCAAGCCCGACCACTTTGGCGAAGGCCGCCGGCTTGATGCCGGCGCTGTGCAGGCCGATGCGAAAGCCCATCTGCCGCACCTCCTCCATGGCTGGCGCCAAGCCGTCCTGCAAGGTCGGCTCGCCGCCGCTGAACACCACGGCGTCGAGCAGATCCTGACGGCGTTGCAGAAACGCCAATACCCGGCACCAATCCACCTCCTCGCTGCCGCGTGGCGGAATCAGTTGCGGGTTATGGCAATAACGACAACGCCAGGCACACCCCTGGCAAAACAGCACACAGGCCAGTTGGCCCGGATAATCGAGGGTGGTCAGGGGCACCATGCCCCCGACCCGTAGCACTCGACTCATGGACGCCCGGCCGCGCGTTCGGTGAAGTGCACCCGCTCGCGGTGCTCGGACTGTTTGCCCGGGTTGAAGGCCGTCACCGGGCGGTGATAACCCATCACTCGGGTCCAGACTTCGCAACGTTGACGCTGTGCTTGTGGAAGGCTTTGCGATGCATTCATGGGTGAAGCTCCTTGCGGTCGATGAATCGGATCAGTGAACGCTGCCTGCCAACTGCTGTTGCAGCAGCAAGGCCTCGTCGCATTTGGGGCAAAACTCGTGTTCGCCGGCCAGATAGCCGTGCACCGGGCAGATGGAAAAGGTCGGCGTGATGGTCAGGTACGGCAGGCGGAAACGTCCCAGGGCCTTGCGCACCAGTTGCTTGCAGGCCTGTGTCGAGGAAATCTGCTCGGCCATGTACAGGTGCAACACGGTGCCGCCGGTGTATTTGCATTGCAGTTCGTCCTGCAGCTCCAGGGCTTCGAAAGGATCGTCGGTGAAGCCCACCGGCAGTTGCGACGAGTTGGTGTAGTACGGCGCAACCGGGCTGCCGGCCTGCAAGATATCCGGGTAGCGCTTGAGGTCTTCCTTGGCGAAGCGGTACGTGGTGCCTTCGGCGGGCGTGGCTTCGAGGTTGTAGAGGTGGCCGGTTTCTTCCTGGAAACGCAGCAGCGTGGCCCGCACGTGATCCAGCAGCTTCAGGGCAAATGCCCGGCCCTGCTCGGTGTGCAGGCCTTGCTGGTCGTCGGTGAAGTTGCGCAGCATTTCATGCAGGCCATTCACGCCGATGGTGGAGAAGTGATTGCGCAACGTGCCGAGGTAGCGCTTGGTGTAAGGGTACAAACCGGCATCCATGTGATGCTGGATGACCTTGCGCTTGACCTCCAGGCTTTCCTTCGCCAGTTCCATCAGGGTATCGATGCGTTGCAGTAACCCGCTGGTGTTGCCTTTGTACAGGTAGCCCAGGCGCGCGCAGTTGATCGTCACCACGCCCAGGGAACCGGTCTGTTCCGCCGAGCCGAACAAACCGCCACCGCGCTTGAGCAGCTCGCGCACGTCCAGCTGCAGGCGGCAGCACATCGACCGCACCTGGTTGGGTTGCATGTCCGAGTTGAGGAAGTTCTGGAAATACGGCAAGCCATAGCGGGCGGTCATTTCGAACAGCCGGTCGGCGTTCTCGCTGTCCCACGGGAAGTCATGGGTGATGTTGTAGGTCGGGATCGGGAAGGTGAAGACCCGGCCTTTCGCATCGCCGGCCTGCATCACCTCGATGTAGGCGCGGTTGATCAGCTCCATTTCCGCTTGCAGGTCACCGTAGGCGAACGGCATCTCCTCGCCACCGATCACCGGGATTTGTTCGCGCAGATCCTCTGGGCACACCCAGTCGAACGTGAGGTTGGTGAACGGGGTTTGCGTGCCCCAGCGCGACGGCACGTTGAGGTTGTAGATGAACTCCTGCAACGACTGGCGGACCTCGTCGTAGCTGAGCTGGTCCTTGCGCACATAGGGCGCCAGGTAGGTGTCGAACGAGCTGAACGCCTGGGCGCCGGCCCATTCGTTTTGCAGGGTGCCGAGGAAATTCACCATCTGCCCCAGGGCGCTGCTCAGGTGCTTGGGCGGCCCGGCCTCGACCCGCCCGGGCACGCCGTTGAGGCCTTCGTGCAACAGGGTGCGCAAGGACCAGCCGGCACAGTAGCCGGCGAGCATGTCCAGGTCGTGGATATGCAGGTCCGCCTCGCGGTGCGCCTCGCCAATGGCCTGGCTGTAGACTTCGTCGAGCCAATAATTGGCGGTGACCTTGCCCGACACGTTGAGGATCAGCCCGCCGAGGGAATACCCCTGGTTGGCGTTGGCCTGTACACGCCAGTCTTCGCGGTCGAGGTATTCGTTCATCGAGGTGGCGACTTCCACCAGCGTACGGCGATCCCGACGCAGGCGTCCGTGTTGCTCGCGATAGACGATGTAGGCGCGCATGGAGAGAAAGAAACCGGCGTCCATCAGCACCCGCTCGACGCGGTCCTGGATCTGCTCGACGTTCAAGCGCGTCTGCCCTTCCAACCGCGCCAATACCGCCTCAAGCAACCCCTCGGCCTCGGCTTCGGCATATTCGCCAGTGGCCTTGCCGGCGGCGATCAGCGCCTGGCGGATCTTGTCCGCATCAAAGGCGACCACACTGCCATCGCGCTTGTGCAAGCGGTTACACCCTACTGAGATCAACGTGCTCTGCATTTTGGCTCCAGACACTACATATAGGCTTTTAATAATCTTAAGACACAATATGCAGTGGAGAGTACGGGCAAAAGGCAGGGTTGCAATTGATCGGCATCAAGAATCGGCAGCGACTATTCGTCAGGCTGAAAGGTCATTTGGCAGCCCCCTGCCCCCCCTGTGGGAGTAGGCCTGTGGGAGCAAAGCTTGCTCGCGATGAACGATGACACGGTCTTGCAGTTGAACCGTGTAGCCTGCATCGCGGGCAAGCCTTGCTCCCACAGGCCCGCTCCCACAGAGGTTACGGCGTGACTGTGAGATTTGTATCCACAACAAATCCCCTTGTGGGACCTGAGCAGTGCTCACCCACCGCTCATGTTCATGAACCGCACAATCTGCACCTCCCCGCCGGGGTTAAAGTCGTGGCGCAAGGGTTTGCCGCGCAGCGCCTGCCGCACCGCCTGGATCACCGGTTGATCGTCCAGCGGGTAACGCCGTAGCAAGCCACGCAGGTCGAGGGAGTCTTCTTGTCCCAGGCACAGCAGCAAGCGCCCTTCGACGGTCATGCGCACGCGGTTGCAACTGGCGCAGAAGTTGTGGGTGTTAGGGGAAATGAAACCGATCCGGGTATCCGGATGCTGCTCCAGACGCACATAACGCGCAGGCCCGCCGCTGTTTTCAGTGCTGTCGAGCAGCCGGTGATGGTGAGCGATCTCGGCCCGCACCTCATCGCTGGAACAGAACGACTCGCCCCGGGAACGACCCACATCCCCCAACGGCATTTCCTCAATGAAGCTGATATCGATGTGTCGGTCGATGGCGTACTGCACCAGCGCCGGGACTTCATCGAAGTTGCGGCCCTTCATGACCACGCAGTTGAGCTTGATCCGCTCGAACCCGGCGACCTTCGCCGCTTCAATCCCTGCCAACACTTGATCGAGGTTGCCGTTACGGGTGATCGCCCGAAAACGTTCGCCGTCCAGGCTGTCGAGGCTGATGTTCATGCGCTTGACCCCGGCCTCGACCAGCGGCTGGGCCAATCGCCCCAGCTGCGAGCCGTTGCTGGTCATCACCAGTTCCCGCAGGCCGGGCAATGCCGCTATCTCGCGACACAGCCCGACGATGCCCGGACGGATCAGCGGCTCGCCACCGGTCAGGCGGATTTTCTTCACCCCCAGGCCGACGAACAGCCGCGCCAGGCGCTGCAACTCCTCCAGGGTCAACACCTGCTGGCGCGGCAGGAACGTCATGTTTTTCGCCATGCAATACACACAACGAAAATCACAACGATCGGTCACCGACATCCGCAAATAATCGATCTGGCGCCCAAACCCGTCCTGCAACACCGCGTTCATGAAGATCTCCCGATTGAGCCCGTGCTCACTGCACCAGCGGCGAGTCGGCGCCCTGAAGGTGAATGCCGCGAATATCCGCCGCACCGATCAAGGTTTGCAGGTACTGCACCAGCGCCTTTTGCCAAACGCCCTGCTGCAACTGGGTGCGAATTGCTGTCGCTACGGCCTCATAAGGCAACGACTGGCCATCGATGCGCTGGTCGATGCTGATCACGTGCCAGCCGTAGCGGCTTTCCAGCGGTTTGCTGGCCAGACCCGCTGGCAGGGTGAACAGTTGGCGCTCCAGTTCGGGCACGGTCTGGCCCTTGCTGATCTGCCCCAGCGAACCGCCCTGCTCCTTCGACGGACAGGCCGAATACTTCAGCGCCAGTTCGGCGAAGCTGCCCGGGAACTGATCCAACCGCTCCAGCAGCAGCTCGGCCTGCACATGGGCCAGGCTGCGCGCCTCGACATCGTCCGGCGCGCATTCGAGCAGGATGTGCCGCACCGCCAACAACGGCGCACTGTGAAAGCGCGCCCGGTTGCTTTCGTAGTAACGCAGGCAGGTGGCATCGTCGCACTGCGGCACCTGCACCTCACGTTCAAGCAACAGCCGCGTGGCCGCTTCCTCTTCGTTTTCTCCGGCACCGACCTGCAATGCCAGGCCCAGCTCGGCGATACGCTGCTGGAGCAATTCGCGAATCACCAGGGCCCGAGCGGCCTGGTAGACCGCATCCTCGCGACTGTCAGCCGGGTGATATTGCAGCTCCTGGGCCATCGCCTGCGGGGTGATCGACACCCCGTTGACGCTGATGATCGGCCACTCCTGCTCACTGCTGGCAATCAACTCTGGCGCTTCATCTTCCACCACCGGCCCGGCCTGGGCCGGCTCGAACTGCACGGTCCCAACGGGCTCCACATCGACCACCGGCGGCACTTTTGCCGAAGAACCACAGCCGCCGCTGCCGCCACCACCACCGCCACATCCGCATCCACTCGCCATGATCTTCTCCTCAAAACTTCTGCCGAACGATTTGATAACGACGTCCCAGGTACCAGACCGGCGCACTGACGATGTGAACCAGACGGGTGAACGGGAACAACACGAACAAGGTCAGGCCCAGCACCACGTGGAGCTTGTAGACCAGGCCCACCGGCGCTATCGCGGTAGCAGCTTCCACCGGACGCAACAGCACGGTGTTCTGGGCCCAGTCGGCGAGCATCACCATCACCGAGCCATCCATATGGGCGGTGGAGGCGACGATGGTCATCAGCCCCAACACCAGTTGCACCAGCAACACCACCAGCACGAGGATGTCCGAGGCATTGGAGGTGGCGCGCACCCGTGGGTCGGTCAGACGACGGTTGAGCAGCATCATCAGGCCGATCAGGCCGAGCACGCCAAAGAAGCCCCCGGAAACCATCGCCAGCAGCTGCTTGTTCTCGGTGCTCAGCACATGGTGGTAGATCGCCGACGGTGTCAGCAGGCCAACGAAGTGACCTGCCAGCACAAACAGCACGCCAACGTGGAACAGGTTGCTGGCCACGCGCATGCCGCGCTTGTTCAGCATCTGGCTCGAACCGGCCTTCCAGGTGTACTGGGACAGGTCGAACCGTGCCCAGCTGCCGAGCAGGCAAATCGCCAAAGCGACATAGGGGTAGACCCCGAACAACAACAGATCCCATTTAGACATTGCCCACCTCCCCGGCTGGCGCTGCGGCCCGCCCTTCATGCTGAAAATCCACCCAGTGCAACGGCACCGCACTTTCGTCCCGCGCCTTGCCAGGCGCGCTGGGCAGTGAACTGCAACGGTCCTGCTGTTCGGCCTTCATGAAATCCACCGCCTCTTCTTCCCAGATCTTGTCCAGGGCTTCGAGGGAGTCGTCCCGTGGCTCGGCCTTCACTTGCTCACGCAACTCGGCCACCGCCACCTGGGGTTCGGCCCCGGCGATTTGCAACAAGGCCCGGAAGCAACTGGCGTAGACACTTTCGCGTTCGTCCAGGCGCGCCGCGAGCAAGGCCAGCAGGTGCGCCACATCCGCCAGGCCCTCGCGGGCCTCGAGGTCTTCGCGGGTGGAGAGAAACTCCAGGTACAGCGGGATGTAGTCAGGCAACTCTTTGACGCCGATGGCGAAACCGGCCTCTTCGTATTGCGCCATCATGTCCACCATGGCCTGGCCCCGGTCGCGGGACTCGCCGTGGACATGTTCGAACAGCAGCAGCGACAGGGAGCGGCCACGACCGAACAGCGCGCCGTAGTGCTCCTGGCCGTCCATCAGGTCAGTGCCGCAGATCACCTCGAGCAATTCAAACAGGCCGGCGCGCTGCTGGGGACTGATTTCCCGCGCTTGTGCAATGGCCTGTTCCAGCTCGTCGCGACCGGCCACCAGGGTCTCGGTCGGATAATCGAGCAGCAACGAAATCACCTTGAGAATGCGCATGTTCATTCCTCCCACAACTGCACGGTTTTGATCACGTCGCGGCGGTTGGCTTTCTTGCCGCCGAACATGTTGGTGTCGGAGCTGCCGCTGCAGCCGCTGCCGAAGCTGAAACCACAACCGGAGCGTTCGGCGAACGCATCGCTCATGGCGTCTTCACGGTGAGCGCTCGGTACGACGAAGCGGTCTTCGTAGTTGGCGATGGCCAGGTAGCGGTACATCTCTTCCACCTGGTTCACGCTCAGGCCGACGTCGGCCAGCACTTGCAAGTCCTGCACGCCGTCCACTTGTTCGGAACGCTTGTAGGCGCGCATCGCCAGCAGGCGCTTGAGCGCAAGCTTGACCGGTTTCTCATCGCCGGCGGTGAGCATGTTCGCCAGGTAACGCAGCGGAATGCGCAGGCTGTCGACGTCCGGGATCACCCCGTTCATGCCCACGGTGCCGGCCGCGGCGGCGTTCTGGATTGGCGACAGTGGCGGCACATACCAGACCATCGGCAAGGTGCGGTATTCCGGGTGCAGCGGCAGTGCGAGTTTCCAGTCCACGGCCATTTTGTAGACCGGCGAGCGTTGCGCCGAATCGATCACCGACTGCGGCACGCCATCGGCCAGGGCCTGGCGAATCACCGCCGGGTCGTTCGGGTCGAGGAAGATCTCCAGTTGTTTCTCGTACAGGTCCTGCTCGTTGGCGGTGCTGGCCACTTCGCTGATGCGGTCGGCGTCATACAACAGCACACCGAGGTAACGAATCCGTCCGACGCAGGTTTCAGCGCAAACGGTCGGCATGCCGGCTTCGATGCGCGGGTAACAGAAAATGCATTTTTCCGACTTGCCGCTCTTCCAGTTGAAATAGATCTTCTTGTACGGGCAGCCACTGATGCACATGCGCCAGCCGCGGCACTTCTCCTGATCGATCAGGACGATGCCGTCCTCTTCGCGCTTGTAGATCGCGCCGCTCGGGCAGGACGCCGCGCACGCTGGGTTCAGGCAGTGCTCGCACAGGCGCGGCAGGTACATCATGAAGGTGTTTTCGTACTCGCCGTAGATGTCCGCCTGGATCTTGTCGAAGTTCTTGTCCTTGCGCCGTTTGGCGAATTCGGTGCCGAGGATTTCCTCCCAGTTCGGGCCCCATTCGATTTTCTGCATGCGCTTGCCCGACACCAGCGAACGTGGCCGTGCGGTGGGCTGATGTTCGCCCAGCGGCGCGGTGTGCAGGTGCTGGTAGTCGAAGTCGAACGGTTCGTAGTAATCGTCCAGGCTCGGCAGGTCCGGGTTGGCGAAGATGTTCGCCAGCACGCGGAACTTGCCGCCAATGCGCGGGTTGATCGAACCGTCGGCGTTGCGGATCCAGCCGCCCTTCCACTTGTCCTGGTTTTCCCATTCCTTGGGATAGCCGATGCCCGGCTTGGATTCGACGTTGTTGAACCAGGCGTATTCCATGCCTTCACGGCTGGTCCAGACGTTTTTGCAGGTAATCGAGCAAGTGTGGCAGCCGATGCATTTGTCCAGGTTCAGGACCATGCCGATTTGTGAGCGAATCTTCATCTCAGTTCTCCTCGATATCAGTCGGCAGTGGACGCGGCAGATCATCGCCACTGGAACCATCGAGCCAATCGACTTTGGACATCTTGCGCACCACGACAAACTCGTCGCGGTTGCAACCGACCGTGCCGTAATAGTTGAAGCCATAGGCCTGTTGGGCGTAGCCACCGATCATGTGGGTGGGCTTGAGCACCACGCGGGTCACCGAGTTGTGGTGGCCGCCCCGGGTCTTGGTGGTTTCCGAACCGGGCACGTTCACAATGCGTTCCTGGGCGTGGTACATCATCACCATGCCTTCCTTGACCCGCTGGCTGACCACCGCCCGGGCGGTCAATGCGCCGTTGACGTTGAAGCACTCGATCCAGTCGTTGTCCTCGATACCGGCGCGCTTGGCGTCGATTTCCGAGAGCCAGACAATCGGTCCGCCACGGCTCAAGGTCAGCATCAGCAGGTTGTCGCTGTAGGTGCTGTGGATGCCCCACTTCTGGTGCGGGGTGATCCAGTTCAGGACGATCTCGGTCTCGCCGTTGCTGCGCTTGCCTTTCACGCCGGCGATGGTGCGGGTGTTGACCGGTGGCCGGTAGCTCATCAACTGCTCGCCGAACGCCTGCATCCATGGGTGATCCTGGTAGAACTGCTGGCGACCGGTGATGGTGCGCCATGGGATCGACTCATGGACGTTGGTGTAGCCGGCGTTGTAGCTCACGTGATCGTCTTCCAAGCCAGACCAGGTCGGGCTGGAAATGATCTTGCGCGGCTGGGCCTGGATGTCACGGAAGCGAATCGCCTCGTGCTCCTTCGAGACGGCCAGGTGGCTGTGGTCGATACCGGTGAATTCCGACAGCGCCGCCCAGGCTTTCACCGCGACATGGCCGTTGGTTTCCGGGGCCAGGGACAGGATCACTTCGGCAGCGTCGATGGCGCTGTCGATTTTTGGTCGTCCTTGGCTGATGCCCGCTTCGACTTCCTTGTGGTTCAGCTCACCGAGGAATTTCACTTCGGTGTCGGTGTTCCAGTTGATGCCCTTGCCGCCGTTGCCGAGTTTTTCCAGCATCGGGCCCAGGGAGGTGAACTGCTTGTAGATGTTCGGGTAGTCACGCTCCACCACCTGCAGGTTCGGCGCGTTCTTGCCCGGTACCGGCGCCACGCCGGCGCTTTTCCAATCGGTGCCGCCAAAGGGTTGGGCCAGTTCGCCAACGCTGTCGTGCATCAACGGTACGGTGACCAGGTCTTTCTCTACGCCCAGGTGGCCGACCGACATGGCGGAAAACGCCTTGGCGATACCCTTGTAGATTTCCCAGTCCGAACGCGATTCCCAGGCCGGATCGATAGCGGCCGACAGTGGGTGAATGAACGGGTGCATGTCCGAGGTGTTCATGTCGTCTTTTTCGTACCAGGTGGCGGTCGGCAAGACGATGTCGGAATACACGCAGGTCGAGGACATGCGGAAGTCCAGGGTGGTCACCAGGTCGAGCTTGCCAATGGCGCCCTCGTCGACCCATTCGGCTTCGGTGGGCTTGCACTCGCTGCTATGGCCGATGTCTTCGTTCATCACGCCGTTCTTGGTGCCCAACAGGTACTTGAGCATGTACTCGTGGCCCTTGCCCGAGGAACCCAGCAGGTTGGAACGCCAGATGAACATGTTGCGCGGAAAGTTCACCGGGCTGTCCGGTTGCTCGCAGGCAAAGCGCAGGGAACCGTCCTGCAGCGACTTGACCACGTAGTCCTTGGGGTCCAGGCCCGCGGCGGCGGCATCGCGACAGATGTGCAGCGGGTTGGTGTTGAGCTGCGGCGCGCTGGGCAACCAGCCGGCCCGTTCGGCGCGGATGTTGTAGTCCAGGGCGTGCTCGGGGAACTGCGACTTGTCGGCCAGGGGCGAGAGCACATCGTGCATGCTCATCTTCTCGTGGCGCCATTGCGAGCTGTGGCCGTAGAAGAAGCTGGTACCGTTCATCTGCCGTGGCGGACGGTTCCAGTCCAGGCCGAAGGCCAGGGGCAGCCAGCCGCATTGCGGACGGAGTTTTTCCTGGCCGACATAGTGGGCCCAGCCGCCACCGGTCTGGCCGACGCAACCGCAGAGCATGAGCATGTTGATCAGCCCGCGGTAGTTCATGTCCATGTGGTACCAGTGGTTCATTGCCGCACCGACGATGATCATCGAGCGTCCACGGGTCTTGTCGGCGTTGTCGGCAAACTCACGGGCGATCTGGATCGCCTTCTCGCGGCTCACGCCAGTGATCTGCTCCTGCCAGGCCGGGGTACCGGGCACCGAGGCGTCGTCATAGTCCTTGGCAACGTTGGCGCCGCCCAGGCCACGGTCAATGGCCAGGTTGGCCGCCGACAGGTCGAACACGGTGGCGACTTTCGCCACGCTGCCATCGGCCAGCACCACGCTGTGCACCGGCACCCGGCGGAACTGCACCGCATCACCGGCCACGTGCTGGAAGTACTCCTGGGCTTCACCGGCAAAATACGGGAACGCCACCTCGGCGACGTCGCCGCCGATGAGGCTCAGTTTGAGGTCGATCTCACGCCCCTCACCGCCTTCACGGGGCAGGATGTTCCACTTGCCCTTCTCGCCCCAGCGATAGCCGATGGAGCCTTGGGGTGAAACCAATTCACCGCTGGCATCCAGGGCAATGGTTTTCCACTCCGGGTTGTTTTCCTGCCCGAGGTTGTCGGTCAGGTCGCTGGCCCGCAGGAAACGGTCCGGCTGGAAACCCGCGCCCGGCGCCGCGCCGAGCATCGGCTTGAGCATCACCAGCACCGGCAAGTCGGTGTAGCGCTTGGCGTATTCGGTGAAATAGGTGCTGGGCTTGTCCAGGTGGAATTCTTTGAAGATCACATGGTTGAAGGCCTGGGCCAGCGCGGCGTCAGTGCCCTGCTTGGGGTTGAGCCACAGGTCGGTGAGCTTGGCGACTTCCGAATAGTCCGGGGTGATCGCCACGGTCTTGGTGCCCTTGTAGCGCACCTCCGTGAAGAAGTGGGCGTCAGGGGTACGGGTCTGCGGGACGTTGGAGCCCCAGGCAATGATGTAGTTGGAGTTGTACCAGTCGGCCGATTCCGGCACGTCGGTCTGCTCGCCCCAGACCATCGGCGAAGCCGGCGGCAAGTCGCAATACCAGTCGTAGAAGCTCAGGCACACGCCACCGATCAGCGACAGGTAACGCGAACCGGCGGCATAGCTGACCATCGACATGGCCGGGATCGGCGAGAAGCCGACCACCCGGTCCGGGCCGTGTTCCTTGACGGTGTAGACATTGGCGGCGGCGATGATCTCGTTGACTTCTTCCCAGTTGGAACGGATGAAACCACCCATGCCGCGCTTGCTCTTGTACGAGTCAGCCTTGGCCTTGTTCTCGACGATGCTGGCCCAGGCCTCAACAGGCGGCAGGGTCTGCCGGGCTTCGCGCCACAGTTTGAGCAAGGGCTTGCGGATCTTCGGGTACTTGAGCCGGTTGGCGCTGTAGATGTACCAGCTGTAGCTCGCACCGCGGGGGCAGCCGCGGGGCTCGTGGTTCGGCAGATCGTTGCGGGTGCGCGGATAGTCGGTCTGCTGGGTTTCCCAAGTGATCAGGCCGTTCTTGACGTAGATTTTCCACGAGCACGAACCGGTGCAGTTCACCCCATGGGTGGAGCGCACGATCTTGTCGTACTGCCAGCGCGAACGGTAGACGTTCTCCCAGTCGCGGGACTCCTTGCGGGTCTCGCCGTGGCCGTCTGAAAACTCGCCTTGCTTGCGGTTGAAGAACCGCAGTTGATCCAATAAATGACTCACAGTGTCTTCCTCTCAGGCTTGCTCCGCGGGGTCTTCGCCCCGCCCACGCAATAGTTGAATTCGTCTTAGCAGGGTGTCGCCGCGCCTTTGCGGGCGTACCACCACCAGGTCACCACGATGCAGCTCAGGTAAAAGCCGACGAACATGTAGAAGGCCATCTCCGGGCCGCCGGTCAGGGCCATCGAAGTGCCAAATGATTTGGGAATGAAGAACGCCCCGAAGGCGCCCATGGCCGAGCTGAAACCCAGCACCGCGGCCGATTCCTTGCCGGCGTTCTTGAGCGCTTGCTCGCGCACCTCGGGCTTTTTGCCCAGGGCGGCTTTTTCATGCAGGGTGCGGAAGATCACCGGGATCATGCGGAAGGTCGAACCGTTGCCCACGCCAGTGGTGATGAACAGCAACATGAACATGCCCAGGAAACCGTAGAAGCTGCCGCCCTCGCCGCCCTTAGGCAGAAAGTGCAGGACACCGAACACCATCACAATCATCAGCACGAAGTTCCACAAGGTGACTTTCGCGCCGCCGAGCTTGTCCGCCAGCCAGCCGCCCAGCGGCCGTACCAGCGCGCCCACCAGCGGGCCGAGGAAAGCGAATTTCAGGGCGATGACTTCTGGGAACGAGGTTTTGATCAGCAGTGGGAACGCGGCGGAGAAACCGATGAACGAGCCGAAGGTCGCCAGGTACAACCAGCACATCAGCCAGTTGTGCTTGCGCTTGAAGATCACCGCCTGTTCGCTGAACGACGCCCGGGCACTGGACAGGTCGTTCATGCCGAACCAGGCAATCAGGGTCACGGCGAGGATGAACGGCACCCAGATGAACCCGGCGTTCTGCAACCACAGCGAGCTGCCATCGGCCAGCACTTGGGGTTGGCCGCCCATGAAACCGAACACACCGAAGGAAATCACCAAAGGCACGCTGAACTGCATCACCGACACGCCCAGGTTGCCCAAGCCGGCGTTCAGGCCCAGGGCAGTGCCCTGCTGGGATTTGGGGTAGAAGAAGCTGATGTTGGACATGCTCGAGGCGAAGTTGCCACCACCAAAGCCGCAGAGCAGCGCGATCAGCACGAACACGCTGTAGGGCGTGCTTGGATCCTGCACCGCGAAGCCCATCCACAGCGCTGGCGCCAGCAATGACGCGGTGCTCAGGGCGGTCCAACGGCGGCCACCGAAGATCGGCACCATGAACGAATAGAAGATGCGCAAGGTCGCGCCGGACAACCCCGGCAACGCCGCCAGCCAGAACAGTTGGTCAGTGGTGAAACTGAAGCCGATGGCGTTCAGGCGCACGATCACCGTGCTCCAGACCATCCACACCGCGAAGGCCAAGAGCAGCGCCGGGATCGAGATCCACAGGTTGCGTCGGGCGGTCAGTTTGCCGCTCTTGCCCCAGAACGCGGGGTCTTCCGGGCGCCAGTCATGAATGACCGGGCCCTTTTCAGGCGTTTGCAGAACGGACATGTTCTTCTCCTTGGGCAATGCTGGAAAACGGGGATTGGCTGGCCGGCGGCTGTTTACCCAGCAGCGGGCGCTTGCGCATTTCGCTGAAGTACATCCAGGTCAGGGAGACCCAGACCACGCCGTACATCAACATGAAGCAGGACGAGCGCACGCCGGTGAGGTCCACCAGGGCGCCGAACATGATGGGCAGCACGAACCCGCCCAGGCCGCCGGCCAGACCGACGATGCCGGACACCGCGCCCATGTTTTTCGGGTAGTCGTTGGCGATGTACTTGAAGACCGAGGCCTTGCCGAACGCGAAGGCGATACCCATCACGAACAGCAGCACGGTGAACAGCGTGGCGTTGAGGCCGATGTGGAAATCGACGATGCCGTTGACGGTCTGCACTTGCAGCTGGGTCTGGGGATAGGACAGCAGGAACAGGCAGATCCAGCTGACCCACAACACCCACCAGGTCACGCTCTGGGCGCCCCAACGGTCGGACATCCAGCCACCGACGGCCCGCAGCACGCCACCGGGCAAGGAGAAACACGCCGCCAGCAGCGCCGCGCTTTGCAGGCTGAAGCCGTATTCCTGCACGTAGTACTTGGTCATCCACAAGGCCAGGGCCACGTAGCCGCCGAACACGATCGAGTAGTACTGGCAGTAACGCCACACGGCCGGCTCTTTCAAGGTTTTCAATTGCTCGCGCAACGTGGCACCGCCGGTGCCGCTGTGTTCCTTTTTCTCGGTGGTGAGAAACCAGAACAGCAGCGCGGTGATGAACAGGATGGCGCTGAACACCTTCGGCACCAGGTGCCAGGAGCCGAATGCGATCAGGGCCGGAGCGAGGAACTTGGTCACCGCCGCCCCCGCGTTGCCAGCGCCGAAGACGCCCATGGCAAAACCCTGGTTCTGCTTATCGAACCATTTGGCGACGTAGGCAATGCCCACCGAGAACGAACCACCGGCCAGGCCGACGAACAGCCCCAGCACCAGGAATTGCCAGAAGGCCGTGGCGAGGGTGATCAGGTACAGCGGCAATACGCAGGCGAGCATCAGCAGGAAGAACACGATTCGTCCGCCAAAGCGGTCGGTCAGAAGGCCCAGGGGCAGACGCACCAGCGAGCCGGTCAATACCGGCGTGGCGGCCAGCAGGCCGAACTGGGTTTCGTTGAGGGCCAGCAGTTCCTTGATCGGAACGCCCAGCACGGCAAACATCATCCAGACCATGAAGCACACGGTGAAGGCCAGGGTACTCATCCCGAGTACCAGCCCTTGTTGCACTTGTGCTCGCATCACGAGGCACTCCGTCAGTTCGATGAGCGCAGCCTAGTGATACGAACCCTGCGAAAACTTGACCTGGGTCAACGTGCGCCGGGGCGGTACAGGCCTATGCTTGGCCCGTCTACCTCCAAGGAGGTAGGCCTGGATATCGATGAAACCCTTTGTTTTTCAATATTTTGATCAAGTTGGCCGAGGCTTTTATGGAAACGGAACGGCCAGCAACTCTTTAGAGGTAGTGCGCCCGGGATCGGCTCCTACACCCTCAGGTCAAGGGCGCCCCTATGCTCGGTTCACCGTTTTGCCTCCCAGGCCCCCGGCGATGATGGGTTGGCTGCGCAGCTCCCTGCCCGCTCGCGCCGGGCTGGCGGTGATCCTGATCGCCATCCTGGCCCTGGCCAGTTCCTTGAGCGCCGGTTTGATCGCCTGGTTCAGCCAGGGCGACGCCGCCGCCATCAACACCGCCGGCTCCGTGCGCATGGAGACCTACCACCTGAGCTGGAAACTGGTGGCGGGAGCCAACGACGACCTCCCGGCGATCATCGACAGCCTGCAACAACGCCTCGACAGCCCGGCCCTGCGCGCCGTGCTGGAAGACGGGCCGGAAACCTCCTTGCACAAGAGCTATCGCGACCTCATGCAGCGCTGGAACCAGACCTTGCGTCCGGCCATCGAGCGCGGCGATTCGACGTTTTTCCAAAGCAGCGCCCCTTCTTTCGTTGAGCAACTGGACCAGTTCGTCACCCTGCTGCAACGCCAGAGCGAACACAAGCAAGGCTGGCAACAGACGATCCAGGGCATGGCGCTGTTCAGCACCATGATCATCCTGCTGATCGGCCTGTATGAATTGCAGTACGGCGTGGTCACGCCCTTGCAGGAACTGGTGGACGCCACCCAGCGCTTTCGTCGTGGCGAATTCCAGGTGCGGGTCAACCATCAGTCCGAGGATGAGCTGGGCCAGTTGGCGACCAGTTTCAACACCATGGCCGAGACCATCGAGCAATCCCACCGCACCTTGGAAAACCAGGTCCAGCAAAAGACCCTGAACCTGCAACAGGCCAACGCCGCCCTCGAATTGCTGTACCAGAGCAGTCGCAGCCTGGCGACACGCCAAGCCAATGCCGAAGGCCTGGATGAGCTGATCCGGCGCTTCCAGCAGCGCTTGCCGGGGTTGCGCCTGACGCTGTGCCTGCAAGGGCAATTGCAGGCCCCGGCCAGGCACCTGCTGGCCCTGCATGGCGCCGCCAGCCGCCAGGTCTGCGCCAGCAGCGATTGCGCCAGTTGCCACCGGCAGAACGCCGCCCGCCCGCAGGCCTTCAGCATCAGCAACCAGGGCACCGAACTGGGTGAGCTCAAGGCACATTTCGTCGATGGCCACGCGGCGCAACCCTGGGAAACCGCGTTGATCCAGGCCCTGGCCAACCTGATCGGCACGTCGCTGTCCCTCAAGCGCCAACGCGAACAGGACCATCGCCTGCTGCTGCTCGACGAACGCACGATCATTGCCCGCGAGCTGCACGACTCCCTGGCCCAGGCCTTGTCGTACATGAAGCTGCAAGTCAGCCGCATGCAGACCCTGATGCGTCGGGGCGAGCCGGTGCAGACCCTGGAGACCGTCACCGGTGAACTGCGTGAAGGGCTCAACAATGCTTATCGCCAGTTGCGCGAGTTGCTGACCACCTTCCGCTTGCAGATCCACGATGACGGCCTGGTGGAGGAACTCAAGGACACCGCCGAGGAGTTCTCCAACCGAGGGGATTTCCAGGTGCACCTGTTCATCGACACCCTGGCCTTCGAGCTGTCAGCCAGCGAGCAGATCCACATCCTGCAGATCACCCGCGAGGCCCTGTCCAACTGCCTGCGCCACGCCCATGCACAAAACGCCTGGCTCGAACTGCGCCAGGAAGGCGAGACCGTACGGCTGTCGATCGAAGACGATGGCCGGGGCTTCAGTGGCGAGGTCGACCAGCGCGAACACCATGGCCTGAACATCATGAACGAGCGGGCCCGCAGCCTGCACGGTCAACTGCAGATTCACTCCCGTACACCCCAGGGCACCCGTATCCAGGTGCATTTCCAACCGGAATTCCTGGGCCAACCCACCGAAGGCCTCGCAACATGAACGCCCCCCTGCGCCACACCCTGCTACTGGTCGACGATCACCCGATGATGCGTCGCGGGATCCGCCAGATGCTTGAGCTCGAAGACGATTTGCAGATCGTTGGCGAAGCCAGCCACGGCGAAGAAGCCCTGACCCTGATCGAACCGCTCAAGCCCGACCTGGTGTTGCTGGACAACAACATGCCGCAGATGAACGGCATCGAGACCCTGCGCCGCCTGCGCGCCATGCACTACACCGGCAAGGTGCTGCTGTTCACCGTGTCCGATGCCGAGGACGACATTCGCGACGCCCTGCGCCTGGACGCCAACGGTTACCTGCTCAAGGACATGGAGCCGGAGCTGCTGATCCAGTACATCCGCGACGCCCTCAACGGCGCCCTGGTGATCAGCCCCGGCCTGACCCGCGTCATGGCCCAGGCCCTGCGCTCGCCACCGCGCCAGGCCGATGTGGAACTGACCGAGCGTGAACGCCAGGTGCTCAAGACCATCGCTGGCGGCTACAGCAACAAGGTCATCGGCCACAAGCTGGGCATCACCGAAGGCACGGTCAAGGTGCATGTGAAGAACCTGCTGCACAAGCTCGGCTTGCGTTCACGGGTCGAGGCGGCGGTGTGGGCGATGGAGCATTTGCGCGGGGCGGGCTAGCCCAGTAAAACACACGCCCTGTGGGAGCAAAACATACGCCCTGTGGGAGCAAAGCTTGCTCGCGATGGCGGTAGTTCAGCTTGCGAAAATGTTGAATGTGCCGCCGCTATCGCGAGCAAGCTTTGCTCCCACAGGGGATTGGCAGCAGATCTGGATTTCGTTCCCCACAGGGTTTTGCCTTGATCGAGAGGCCCATCCCTCTTCCGAGGTAGGCCAGCCGAGGCATAGGCCAGCGGCGACTTGGGCTCTACCATGACGGCACCCGGAGGTACGCCATGCTGACCCACCCTTCCATCGTTTTACTGTTGCGCCGTCATCACCTGTTCAGCCAATTGCCGGAGCGGGAATTTGAAGACGTCTGCAACCTGGCCGTCCTCAAGCGCCTGGGTTGCAATAGCACGCTCATGCACCAAGGCGATCCGGCCAAGCGGTTTTTCTTGCTGGTCAGTGGCCAGATCAAACTGTTCCGGGTCACCGGCGAGGGCCAGGAGAACCTGGTGGAAATCATCCAGCCCGGCCAGACCTTCGCCGAGGCCCTGCTGTTCAGCCAGGCCCGTTGCTACCCGGTCAGTGCGTCGGCGATCAAGGACAGTGTGCTAGTGAGTATCGAGGGCACGCATTATCGCAAGGCGCTGGAGGACCAGCCTAAGGTCTGCCTGGCGATCCTGGCGAGCATGAGCATTCATCTGCATCAGCGGCTCAAGGATATCGATAACTTGACCTTGGCCAGTGCCAGTCGGCGGGTGATCAATTTCCTGTTGCAGGAGCGGGATCCGCGGGATGGTCAGGTGGTGTTGCAGGTGTCCAAGCGGCTGGTGGCTTCCAAGCTGGGGATTCAGCCGGAGACGTTTTCGCGGATTCTTCATCGGTTGGTGGATGGGGGGTTGATTGCCATGGAGCGGCGGCAGATTCGTATCTTGTCCGAGGATGGGTTGGAGGGGTATCAGCAGTAGGTTTCTTTGGTGTGAATATCCATTCCTTCGGTTACGGCTGCTTATGGTTCCGCCCTTACGGCGGGTCACTTTTAAAGAGCCCGGAAGCCGGCCCAGTCAAAAGTAACCAAAACGCTTCTGCCCCACCACTCGGCACCTCGCCTAGGCTCGGTGTGCCCGAGATCAACGTCCATCGCGAGGCGGCCTTATAGCCGACCTGGTTCTGGATGAGACCGAGTTTCCCCTGTGGGGTGAGTGTGGGAGCGAGCTTGCTCGCGATTGCGGTGGTTCAACCAACGGAGATGTTGAATGTGCCGACCTCTTCGCGAGCAAGCCCCCCACAAGGATACTGCGGCGTACATAAGTTTTGTGCCTGCTGAAAATCCAGTGTGGGAGCGGGCTTGCTCGCGAAAGCGGTATCACAATCGACGCGGATGCTGAATGCGCTGGCCTCTTCGCGAGCAAGCCCGCTCCCACAGGAGGAACGCGATCCCACCAAGAGCCAGGTCGGCTATCAGGCCGCCTCGCGATGGACGTTGATCTCGGGCGCCCCGTTAACCACGCTGGCCGAACGCAGGCATTGCGCAGTGGGCATCCCGGCATGGATGCCGGGATAGCCGCGCTGGGCCATGGATGGCCCTTCGCGGCGGCCCACGGAGCAATGCCGGAGTGAGGGCACACCGAGCCTAGGCGAGGTGCCGAGTGGTGGGGCAAAAGCGTTTTGGTTACTTTTGACTGGGCCGGCTTCCGGGCTCTTCAAAAGTGACCCGCCGTCAGGGCGGAACCATAAGCCGCCGTTACCGAAGAAATGGATATTCACCCACCCCTAACCCACATCAACCAACGCAACCACCCGCGAAAACACCAACGCCATATCGCGCTCACCGCAATCCACCCCAAACCGCTTGCGCAAACCCAGCTGGTTCAGAATCACATGCACATCCGCCACCAAATCATGCTGCCGCAAACACGCCTGGAC
Organism: Pseudomonas sp. Soil_N_39; assembly: GCF_057655955.1. NCBI lineage: Bacteria > Pseudomonadati > Pseudomonadota > Gammaproteobacteria > Pseudomonadales > Pseudomonadaceae > Pseudomonas > Pseudomonas sp. Soil_N_39. Next base: position 170,113 of record NZ_JBDGLI010000008.1, on the reverse strand, counting down.
ACACTGCAACGGACACCCATCCAACGCAATGATCCGCCGCCCCGACCGCGCCTTGTCAACCAGCGGCGGCACACCCCCACCCACCCCGACAATGCAAGACATCTCAGCCAGGCCCGCACGATCCAGCCGCAACGCAACGGTATTGGCCAGTTGCGCCACATTGGAACAACCGGAACACGAATACACCAGAGGCAACACACTCGGGGCTTTCATCAGACCGTCGCCAACCCCTTGCCTGCCCGCTCCAGATTGCGCCACAACCAAACAGGCAATACCTCCGGATCAAGACTGTCGATCAAGTTCTTCAACGCCAACCCCAACTCGGTATCCCCCTCGATCACCAACCTGCGACGAAAGAACAACGTGTCTGGATCCTCCTGACGACTGGCCAACAACAGAAACTCACGCCAGTTACCGCTGATGGTGACCTGAGCCTCAGCGCGCTCGGCGATGCGCAATCCATCCCGCGCCAGGGTCAGGTACCAGCACAACTTCAGGTCAGGCACGCGCAGGCACAACCAGCGCCCACGCAGCACCTCGAACCCGCCATCGCGCAACGGCTCGGCCAGGCAACGGTTGAGCGCCTGCTGCAACGTCAGCCGCTGCACCACGAACGGCACCTTGCCCACCAGCGGCAGCAAACGGTCGGCACCTTTGAGCAGCCACTTCTTCGGACTCAACACAGGCCCACCTCCTCTACCTTCAACATGCCGGCATGACCGTGCCAGTAACCATTGCAACCCTCCACGAACAGCGGCGGTGCCTCGCCCTGGCGGACCTTGTCGAAGGCCGTGACCACCTCGGCCATGCCCTGGGCCCGCGGGCTCAGGCGCAGTACGTCGGCGCCGCAAGCCAGCAGCGCGTTGTAATCGGCCAGCAGATTCGTCACCTCGCCGGACATCGTCTGGATGCCGTTGAGGGTGAACAACTGTTGGCCTTCCTGACTGCTCAACGCCAGGCCGTCGGGGTAGTTGATGCAACAGAACTGGCAGTCGTCCTTGGGTCGGTTTTCGGCTCGGGCGGTAAAGCAGCGCGCCGAGTACGCCAAGGGCAGATGACCATAGGAAAAAATCTCCACTTCGGGCACCTTGCGGCCCATCTCCCGCACCTGCTCCAGCACATCACCGATCAACGCCGCCGAACATTCCACCGGTGGCACCCAGCGGATCATGCCGCTGTCGAGCAATTGCCCCAAGGCATGACCGTTGTACAGGTTCAGCGCCGGGCCGCCGACAAAGGGCAGCCTGCGTTCGGCGAGGAACTGCACCGCACCCATGTCGTTGGCTTCCACCAACAATTGGCCGTTGTCACACAGGCGTCGCAGCGAAGACAGCTCCGAGGCCGCTTCGATCAGCGTCAGGCTCGACAACACAATCTGTGCCTGGCTGCACGCTTGCAGCTCGCGCGCCAACCCCAACCACTGATCCAGGGAGAACGCCCGGCGTTTCGAGCACACGGTTTCTCCCAGGTAAATCACGTCCAGCGGCAAGGCCGACATCTCGGCGTAGAAATTCCCCAGTTGCGCTTTGTCCCAGTAAAACAGGACCGGTCCCAGGCTGAGCTTCATCTGGCCTCCTTCATTGCCATGATCGATGGTAGGCACCCAGGGTGGTCTGGCTGCCTTCGGACAAACCGGCCAACACCTGACGCCATTCTTCCCGCACCCGGAACCGTTGCGGCGCGGCCTGATGGGCGTCCAGCGCGGCGCGCCAGACCCGGGTCACTTGTTCAACGTAGGCCGGGCTGCGTTGGCGGCCTTCGATCTTCACCGCTTCGACGCCGATGGTCGTCAGTTCCGGCAGCAGGTCGAGGGTGTCGAGGCTGGTGGGCTCTTCCAGCGCATGGAAGCGCTTGCCGCCCACCAGGAAGCGGCCTTTGCACAGGGTCGGGTAACCGGCCGGCTCTTCGGGGGTGTAGCGGTCGATCAGCACCTCGCTCAGGCGTGCACTGAGGCCTTGGGCGTCCTCGCTCCAGCGCACGGCCTTGGCGGGCGAGCAGACGCCGCACAGGTTCGGCGACTCGCCGGTAATGTAGGAAGACAAGTGGCAACGGCCCTCGGCCATGATGCACAGGCTGCCGAAGCCGAAGACTTCGATCGGCACCGGGCTGCCCGCCGCCACCTGCCGCACCTGGGCCAGGGACAGTACGCGTGGCAGCACGGCGCGGCGGATGTCATAGCGCTCTGCATAAAAAGCCAGGGCCGCCGCGTGGGTCGCCGAGCCTTGTACCGACAGGTGCAGCGCCAGTTTCGGATGACGCTGGCTGGCGTAGCTGAGCACGCCAGGGTCGGCGGCGATCAGGGCGTCCACGCCGAAATCGGCGGCACGGTCCACGGCCCGTTGCCAGCGCTCCCAGCCCTTGGGTTGCGGATAAGTATTGACCGCCACGTACAGCTTGCGTTGGTGCTGGCGGATATGCGCGACAGCCGCGTCGAACTGTTTGTCGTCCATGTTCAGCCCGGCGAAATGCCGGGCATTGGTGTCATCGCGAAAGCCGACATAGACGGCATCGGCGCCTTGGCGCACCGCCGCTTTGAGGGCAGGCAGATTCCCTGCCGGGCAAACCAGTTGCATGGGGCATCCTCGTGAGGAAACTAAGGGCGCCGCCAGTCTAGCCAGCCCTCGGCCGACGACCTTGACGGCAATCAATTGCCGTCAATGCATCAGGTCGGAGAATGGCAGGTACAGCACCTTGTCGTGCTTGTGCAGTTGCGCCTCACACTCCACCACCGCCAGCCCATCGGCCCAGCACGCGGCCGTCAGCATTGCCGAACTTTGCTGCGGGTGCAGCTCCACGCACAGGTGACCGTTGGCATCCGCAACCAATCTGGCGCGCAGGTACTGTCGACGTCGGTTGCGCTTGAGCCAGTCGAACCCGGCCGGGAGTTGCAACGGCACCGGCAGGACCTTGTCCATGCCCTGGGCCCGGAACAGGAACGGCCGCACGACGATCAGCGCCGTAATCAACGCCGCCGACGGATTACCCGGCAGCCCGATCCAAGGTTTTCCCGCCACATCGCCAAAGGCCAGGGGCTTGCCCGGCTGGATCGCCAGGCGCCAGAGGTCGATGCTGCCCAGGGCTTCGATGGCTTGCTTGAGGTGGTCCTCTTCGCCCACCGAGACACCGCCCGATGTGATCAGCACATCACATTCGGCCGCGGCCAGGCGCAACGCTTGTCGACTGGCCGATAACTGGTCGGGCATGACCCCGAAGTCATGCACCTCAACACCCCAGCCACGCAACAGCGCGGCGAGGCTATGGCGATTGCTGTTGTAGATCTGCCCTGGCGCCAGTGGCTCGCCCGGTTCGCGCAGCTCATTGCCGCTGCTGAGCAAGCCCACTTGCAAGGGGCGATAGACGTCCACCTGAGGGACGCCGGCACCGGCGAGCAAACCCAGTTCCTGGGCGCGCAGGCGCGTGCCCGCTTCGAGCAGCCGATCACCTCGACGCAGCTCTTCGCCTTCCTTGCGAACATGGTCACCGCTGTTGACCGATGGCAGCCAGACTCGCTCGCCGTCGACCTGGCAGCTTTCCTGTGGCACCACCGTGTCGGCCCCCGGAGGCAGCGGCGCGCCGGTAAAAATCCGCACGACCTGCCCGGCCTGCAACGGTTCGCCCGGCCCGTCACCGGCGGCGATGCGCCCGGCCAACGCCAGGTAGCCGCCATCAACCGGCAGGTCAGCGGCCCGCAGGGCATAGCCGTCCATCGCGCTGTTGTCCCAGGCCGGCAGGTTCATCGGGCACAGGATATCGGCGGCCAACACCCGCGCCAGGGCTTGATCAAGGCCGACTCGTTGCACGGGCGGTGGCGGCGGTGCCTGGTCGAGCAGATGCCGGATCGCTTCATCCACCGGCATCAGCACGCCGCTGTCGCATACCCGGCCGCTCACGAGCGCGTCTCGCACGCCGTCGGGGCGATGCCGTCCTGGGGCTTGAGATGCGGGGTGAAATTGCACGGGCCGGTGCGGCTGTCCAATTGCCCCGCCAGGATCTGCTCCCAACCGGTCCGACAAGCGCCCGGCGAACCCGGCAAGCAGCACACCAGCACGCCATTGCTCATGCCCGCCAAAGCGCGGGATTGCAGGGTGGACATGCCGATCTCAGCCAGCGACACCTGGCGGAACAGTTCGCCGAAACCGTCCACCTGTTTGTCCAGCAACGGCGCCACCGCTTGGGGCGTGTTGTCGCGCGGGGTAAAACCGGTGCCGCCGGTCATCAGCACCACCTGCACCTTGGGGTCGGCGATCCATTGGGAGACCTGGGCACGGATCTGGTAGATATCGTCCTTCACCAGCCCACGGTCGATGAGCACGTGCCCAGCGGTTTGCAGCAGATCCGCCAGGGTCTGGCCCGAGGTGTCGGTGTCGAAGGTTCGAGTATCGCTAATGGTAAGGACCGTGATGTTCAGCGGTTGAAAGAGGCGTTGCGTCAGATGGGCCATGATCAGCCGTCCTGTCAGAAAAGATGGCCCAGCCTGAACCGCAATCGTTGCCCGGCCTATTCCTCCTTGGAGGTACCTCCCTTGGCACCCCATGCAAGAACGATCCTATTCCCGTAGGAGCTGCCGAGCGTAGCGAAGCTGCGATCTTTCCATGGCCAATTGAGCCTCAAGCGAAAGATCAAAAGATCGCAGCCTTCGGCAGCTCCTACAAAGGCATCCATTCAGGGTGCCAGGCGGCTACGTTGCCAGAAGCCGTCTTGCAGACGGTAGTCGAGCCGATCGTGCAAACGGTCGGCGCGGCCCTGCCAGAACTCCAGGCGTTCGGGCCGCAGGCAATAGCCGCCCCAATGGTCGGGACGCCGCACGGGCTGATCGGCGAAGCGTTGTTCAGTCTGCGCCAGCAAGATTTCCAGCGCGGCCCGATCCGCCAGAGGGCGACTTTGTGGCGACGCCCAGGCACCCAGGCGACTGCCTACGGAACGGGACTCGAAGTAGGCATCCGACAGCGCTGGATCGAGTTTGTGGACCGGCCCTTCGATGCGCACTTGCCGCTCCAGCCCCGGCCAGAAAAACGTCATGGCCGCCCAGGGATTGGCCGCCAGATCCTGGCCCTTGGCACTGTCGTAGTTGCCGAAAAACGAAAAACCCTGGGCGTCGAAGCCCTTGAGCAACAAGATCCGACAATGAGGCCGACCCTGTTCGTCCACCGTCGCCAGGGCCATGGCGTTGGCTTCCACGGGTGGACTTTCGGTGTCGCGGGCCTGTTGCATCCAGAGCGTGAACAAAGCCATGGGATCGTCGGGTGCCTGGGCTTCATCCAGTCCATTGAGGGTGTACTGGCGGCGCATTTTGGCCAGGGAGAGGGGCATGAGGGTGATCTCCACAATGGGTTTGGGCCAGTGTGGAGTCGGCTGGGTTGCCGGACCTTGATCGTCGTCAATGCCGGTTCTTGTGGTGAATTGAAGGGCGCTATCGCGAGCAAGCTCGCTCCCACAGGGGACTTGTGAACACAGCAGATCACCTGTGGGAGCGAGCTTGCTCGCGATGAAGGCAACGCGGTCTAACAGATCAACGGCTACTTAAGCCCCAACCGCCGCGCCAGCTTATGCAAGTTGCTCGGATCCACCTCCAACAACCGCGCCGCCCCCGCCCAGTTCTGCCCGCAACGCTCCAGGGCGTTGAGGATCGCCTGTCGCTGACAACCATCGACGGCTTCGCTCAACGGCTGGATCGGTGCATCGAGCGCCTCCGGGGGCGCCTCCAGCAACGCATGGGCCGTGGCGGTGTTAGCGTTGACGTCCAGGTCCAGCACCTGCGGCTCCAGGGTCATGATCAGGCTGCGACTGGCACCGCGGCTCAGTTGCTTTAACGCCGCGCGACTGATGACGTGCTCCAGCTCCCGTACATTGCCGGGCCAACTGTACGCCAACAACGCCTGTTCGGCCGCCGGTGACAGGCGCAAGCCGCGCAAGCCCAGGCGTGTGCGGTTCAGTTCGAGAAAGTGTCCGGCCAGCATCAACACATCGTGGCCACGCTCACGCAGCGGCGGGATCGGCACCGGGTAGACCGAAAGCCGGTGGTACAGGTCGGCGCGAAACAGCCCGTCGCGAATGCTGTCGGGCAAGTGCCGGTTGGTGGCGGCGATGATCCGCACATCGACATGCAACGGCTTGTCCGCCCCCAGGCGCTGGATCTCACCGTTCTGCAGGGTGCGCAGCAACTTGGCCTGCACACTCAACGGCAACTCACCGACCTCATCGAGAAACAGCGTGCCGCCATTGGCCGCATCGAAACGCCCGGCGCGGTCGGTGGTCGCCCCGGAGAACGCACCTTTGACGTGGCCGAACAACTCGCTTTCGGCCAGGGACTCGGGCAATGCTGCGCAGTTGACCTGGACCAGCGGCTTGTGACCGCGCCGGGACAAGCGATGCAGGCGGCGGGCGAACAGCTCCTTGCCCACACCGGTTTCCCCCAGCAATAGCACCGGCAATTCGGAGTCGGCCAGCACATCCAGCTCGTTGAGCAATTGCTGCAAACCTTCGCTGCGCCCAAGGATCTCGCCCTCCTCGGCTGGCAAGCGCAGGTCGGTCTGGTCGCTGCGCGATGCCCGCAGGCTACGGTTTTCCTGTTCAAGTCGAGTGACCCTCACCGCCGCCTCGATCTGCAGCGTGCAGCGCTTGAGTTCCTCCCGGGCGCGGCTGTCGAAGGTGCCGGCGTGCAACGCATCCAGGGTGATCGCCCCCCAGAGCCGGCCTTCCACGTACAGGCTCACGCCCATGCAGTCATGCACCGGCAGGGGTTCACCGACGTGGTTGTCGAGCAAGCCGTCATAAGGATCCGGCAAACGACTGTCCGGTTCGAACCAGGTGGGTTCGCGCGAGGCCATGATCGCCGCCAGGCGCGGGTGCTGGGCAATCACGAAGCGTCGTCCCAGCGCCTCGTGGACCAGGCCCACTGTGGCCACGGGCCTGAGGCTGTCGTCGTCCAGGCGCAGCAACCCCACGGCGCCACTGTTGAAGTATTCGCGCAGGGTCTGCACCAGGCGCTGCAATCGCACCGCATTGGGCAGCTCGACGATCAGGTCGGCGGCCAGGCTTTCACGCAGCATGGTAGTGATGACCCTCCAGGGTTCGTTTGACCCTTCACAGTCAGGGTGACAATCACCCTGTAAAAAATTTAAGGCTTAGTTTTCAGTCAGTTACATTTGGCACGCCGGCTGCAAAGAGAGTGCTCATCTGTCCCTCCCCGGGATTCAACCCAAGGAAGCATGATGAGCCTCGACCTGCTGGAACAAAGCCTGGGCCAACTGGCCTGCGACATTCCCGGTGCGACCCGCACCTTCCATCATTACAACCTCGACTTCTGCTGCGGTGGGCAAAAATCCTTGCGCGAAGCCGCGCTGGGCAAAGGCCTCAACCCGCTGCTGATCGCCGATGCCCTCAGCACCTTGCAAGCCGCCGGGGAACTGGGCCATGACTGGCGCGACGAGCCCCAGGCGCTGTTGATCGCCCACATCCTGGAACGCTACCACGCGCGCCACCGCGAACAGCTGCCGGAATTGATCCGCCTGGCCCGGCGCGTCGAACAGGTCCACGGTGCCCGGGCCAGTTGCCCCAACGGCCTGGCCGATCACTTGCAGGACATGTATCAGGAACTCGAAGGCCACATGCTCAAGGAAGAACAGGTGCTGTTCCCGATGCTGCAGCAGGGCCTGGGCGAACGGGCCTCGGCGCCGATCCAGGTCCTGCGCTATGAACACGACCAGCACGGTGAAGCCCTGGAAACCATGCTCGCCCTGACCGACCAGATCACCCCGCCCTCCGACGCCTGCAACACCTGGCGCGCCCTGTACCGCGGGCTGGTGGAGTTTCGCGACGACCTGATGCAGCACATCCACCTGGAAAACAATGTGTTGTTCGTCAATGCGATGAAGCCCGCTCGCTAGCTCTCAAACATTGCCCATTACGCCTGTGGGAGCAAAGCTTGCTCGCGATAGCGGTGAATCAGTCAACATTGATATTGACTGACACTACGCCATCGCGAGCACGCTTTGCTCCCACAGGTATTTGCAGCTCTCATTTGCCGCCCTCATCCGCTGCTCAAAACTGCCAATAGAACATCGCCTTCGCCAACACCACGATCAGTACCATGTGCCCCAGGATACTGCGCCGCAGCCAGCAGGCGCGGCTGGGTGTCAGGCAGCCGCGCTTGAGCCAGTACGCCAGCCACACATAGTGCCCGACGATGCTCAGCGCCAGCAGGATCTTCAGGCTCAGCAGCAGGCCGAAGCTGTTGCTCAACGGCTGGCTCAATGCGCCGCGATGTTGCCAGGCCAGGGCCAGGCCGGCGCCGTACAACACCAGCACCACGCCATGCAGTACATGCCGCGAGCGCTGGGCAATCGCCTGATCAGCGCCTTCCCTGACGATCTGCGTCAAAGGCCGGCGGGCGGCATGCCAGATGAACACCTCAAAAAACAGCGTGCCAATGAAGGCGATCGCCGCCAACAGGTGCGTGACCAGCAAGACCCCGTACATCATCGATCCCCTCCGCCCCATCGACTCATCCCGGATGCCCATCCACCCGGGTCTGCAACAGCATCGGGCCATAACGCCAAGCGTAGAGGCCGAACGCCAATGTCCAACACAGCGCCGCCAGCCACAGCCCAACCAGCGGCAACAGCAGCACCAATAGCACACGACTCAGGCACGCCAAGTTCAGCAGGATAAAGGCCAGGGTCATGCCCGCCGGTGGCTCCAGGGCTCGCCCGGTATGGCCCAGGCTGACGCGGGCAATCATCGCCAGGATCAAACCGGCCATGGCACCGATGGTCAGGCTGTGCACCGCCAGGCTCGGGTTCACCGGCATCCCGAAGTGCCACAGCGCCATGCCCAGGCAAGCCACCGCCAGCCAAGCGTAGGCCAGGTGCAACGACCACAGCAGCGGCACCCGCCACAAGTCCCGATCGTGCCAACGCACCAGTCGAATCCCGTGGCCCACCGCCAACGCGGCGAACAACAGGCCGACCCAGGCGCTGGCCACCAGCGCCGGACCGAAGGCATATAACAACGCCACCAGCGCCGCACCCGCCAGCAACAAGCGATCGAGCCACGGCCAAGGGGCCACGCCCTCGACCCGCCCAAGGCCGCGCTGGGTAAAGAATGGAATCACGCGCCCGCCGATCAACCCCATCATCGCCGCCACCAGCCACAGGCCGGTGAGCACGCTCTGGCGCTGCAAGCCTTCGTTGTGCTGCACCAGGCCATACACGGATAACCCATCGGCGGCGGCCAACAACAGCAATACCAGGACAATCGGGTAATTGCGCTTCTGCCGCACACGCCACAACGTCACGCCCATCAACACAGCGACCGCCAGGGCAAAACCCAACTCCAGCAGCGTCAGCAACGGCCAGGGCGCATCGACCAGCCAGGCCAGCCGCGCGCCGAGCCACAGCGACGCCAGCGCGGCCAAGCGCTTGCCACTGAGCCCCGGGGTGCCGGTCCAGGTTTGCACCGCCGTCAGCAGGAACCCGGCGATGATCGCCAGGCCGAAGCCGAACAACAATTCATGTCGGTGCCAGGCCAACCAGCCGCCGGCCGGCTGCCAGGTCGACAAGCGCCCGGTAAACGCCGCGAGCCAAAAGGGAATGGCCAGCAGCGCCAGCACGCAACCGGCCAGAAAGAACGGCCGAAACGCCAGGCGCCACAGCGGCGCGATGGCCATGGCCTTGCGACGGTCAAGCACTTGCATACATCACTCCTTTGCCTCGCCAAACCGTCAGCGAGGTACGACAAACCAGGGTTCGAATGATCGGCTATCGACGCCAGCAGGCCTTGTCTCAGATCAAGCCAGCGCATCGGCAACCTCCCGCCTCGAACAGGCACTTGCAAGGGGCTTGCCGAACTGGGTCATTGTGGGAGCCCACTTAAGGCATTCGATAAACCCGTGGCGAGGGAGCTTGCTCCCGCTGGGCCGCGAAGCGGCCCCTAAACCCGCCAAATGCGGAGCATCAGACACTCCGCACCCGCCGGTTTACGACTGCTTCGCAGCCGAGCGGGAGCAAGCTCCCTCGCCACAGGTCCATCATTTTTTTGTGTACAGCATTGTGCTCCCACAGGGACTGTAGTCGAACGGGGTATTTATGACCCGGTCATGGTCGTTTTAACCCTATTGCGCCAGGGTCATTTCTACCCTCACCAGCCCCAACGCCCCACGAATCAAAGCACCCAGGCCTGGCCCGGCTCTTGCTCAGGCACGGCATTACCTTTGTTGCCGGGGTCATCCATGAAATCCGTCGTTCTGCCGCTTACCTGGTTCGTCGTGCTCACCTGCGTCCTGGCGCTTGCCAGCGGCCTGTCCCTGAGCCTGGTCTGACCCCGCTCACTTCTTTCGCCACTACAAGGATCCATGCCATGGTGCTCCACCGTGTCCATCACCAGATTCTGCGCAGCCATCATCTGTTCGAGCCCTTGAACGAAGAACAGCTCGACGAATTGATGAGCAACAGCCAGTTGCTGAGCATCGACAAGGGCGACCCGTTGTTCCGCCAGGGAGAACCGGCGCAGGCGTTTTACTTCGTGATTTCCGGGGCGGTGAAAATCTACCGGCTGACCCCGGACGGCCAGGAAAAAGTCTTCGAGGTGATCGGCGAGCGCCAGACCTTCGCCGAAGCCATGATGCTGATGGACACGCCCAACTACGTCGCGTCCGCCGAAGCCGTCGGTCCGACCCAGTTGTATCGGCTGTCCAACGCCACCTACATGCGCCTGCTGCAAAGCAACAGCCGGCTGACCTTCGCCCTGCTCGGCAAGCTCTGCGTGCGCCTGCACCAACGGGTCAACGAAATTGAAACCCTGTCACTGAAAAACGCCACTCACCGCGTGGTGCGCTACCTGCTGACGCAACTGGTGCGCCTGCAAACCGTCGACAGCCAGTTCGAACTGCCGATGGCCAAGCAGTTGATCGCCGGGCACCTGTCGATCCAGCCGGAAACCTTTTCGCGGATCATCCGGCGCCTGATCGATGAAAAAATCATCACCCAGGACGGTCGCCAGATCGCCATTCTCGATCGCCTGCGCCTGGAGCAATTCGAATGAGCGCGCAGCCCACTTGCCTGTATTGCCAAAGAGCCAACCCTGTCGATACCACCGAATGCCGCCAGTGCGGCATGCCCCTGCCGGCCGAGGCTGCATTGGCCGGCGAACGTCGGCTGCGGCGCTTCAGTTGGTTCTGTGTCGGGCTGACGATTTTCTGCATCGTCATGTTCTTCTGGCTGCCTCGCAGCATCGTCTGAACCCTCAATCCTGAGTCAACTGCCGGTATAACTGCGGTAGACGCAGCGGCAGTTGCTGGGGCTGGCGAATCAAGGTGTAGCCGTTGGCCCCGAACATGTACGGCAGGTAATCCCCCGCTTCGCGATCGATGGTAATGCAGAACGGCGTCAACCCTTGGCGTCGCGCCTCAAGCACCGCCTGGCGGGTGTCTTCCACACCGTAGCGCCCCTCATAAAGGTCCAGGTCATTGGGCTTGCCGTCACTGAGCAGCAACAACAATTTGCGCCGCCGCCTGCAGCCCGCCAACCGTTGCGTGGCCTGGCGAATCGCTGCGCCCATGCGCGTGTAGTAACCGGGCTTGAGGCCCTGGATGCGTCCGCGGGTGTGATCGTCGTAACGCTGGTTGAAGGCCTTGAGCTCATGCATGCGCACCTGCTGGCGGCGCAGGGAAGAGAACCCGTACAAAGCGAAATCATCCCCCAGCACCGACAGGGTTTCGCCGAACAGCAACAGGCTGTCGCGGATCACATCGATCACCCGGTGCTCGTCGTTGAGGTGGGCATCGGTGGACATCGACAAGTCGGCCAGCAGCAGGCAGGCCAGGTCGCGGCGGGTCTGGCGCTGGTCCATGAACAGGCCGCGTTCGCTGCACTGGCCGTGCTGGCGCTCGACATGAAAGTCCAGCCAGGCTTGCAGATCCAGCTCCGAACCTTGGGTTTGCTGGCGCAACCATTGACGATCGTTACGCAAGTGTTCGAACTGGCGACGCAGGCGCTGGGCCGAGCTTCGCAGGCGTGCGGGCAACGGCTGGGGCTGGCAATCGCGGGGGGTAAAGGTTTGCAGACTGACGAAGTCGTCTTGCAGGCGTTGCTTGCGGTAATCCCATTCCGGCAACAGGATGCCCGCGCCCAACGGGATGTCATCCACATCGGCCGGAGGCAGGTCCAGGTGCAGTTTCAAGCCACCGCCCTTGCACACGCGGGTGCGCGACAAGGTCAACTGATCCAGGTCCTCGGCGACGCGAGCGGCGTCCGGGTCTTCGCTGTCATCCGCCCAGCGATCCAGGTCCACGTGTTCGGTCCAACTGAACAGGTTTTCCAGGCGCACGATCAGCAGCCCACCGTCACGGCTGCTGTCATCGATTCGCTCGGCGCGCTTGCGCCCGCCCTGTTGCTCGCCGGACGGCGTGGCCAGGTATTGCTCGGACTCTTCGAGGTTGGCGGCCTGGGGATTGGCCAGGTGTTGGGGTGGGTAGAGCCACAGCGGCAACGGCCAGGCGGCCCGTTCGCTGCGGGGAAAATGTTCGACACTGCCCGGTTCGCGCAAGGCTTGGCACAACGCCCGCTCCAGGGCGGCTTCGCCCGGGTTGAGCGTGGCCGGGTCGGGACGCAGGGACAGGTGCGCGTCCACCAGCCGCCGGTAGCGAGGGCGCAGCGCCGGGTAGCGCTTCAGCACGGCCAGGGTCCAGCGCTGATTGTCTCGCCCCCAGTGCTTCATCGGTCCCGACTGCGCGGCCAGCAACGCCAGCCAGCGGTACAGTTCTTGGTTGAGCTCGATATCGGGGAACGCCGCCAGGCTCGCCGGCAGGCGCAGGTTATCGCCATCGCACCAGGCCAAAGGCACTTGCTTGCAGGTGCCGGCGATCTGCTGCAACAGGTTGCGACGCAGCAACAGGTCGCGGTCGCTGACCGCTTCCACCCCCAGGTGAGGCGCACCGCCGGTGGCGCGAAACAGCACCTGCAGCGCACGGTGCCGGGGGACCAGCTCGACCCGAGCCTCCGGAAAATCGGCACTGGCCCGGCGGGTGATGAAACGGTGCCAGACACTGCCGACCCATTCTTCCAGCTCCAGGGTGAATGCCATGGTTATTTCCTCTTAAGCCGAGCCCATTGTGGCGAGGGGATTTGTGTGGGAGCAAAGCTTGCTCGCGAAACAGGCGCCTTGATCTCTGAAAGACTGCATCGCCCCCATCGCGGGCAAGCCTTGCTCCCACATAAATCCCCTCGCCACAAATGGGTCCGGATTAACAATTGTGGTGTGTTACGAAGGCACCACCGCCGCCGGTGCACGCAGGGCCGCACGGCCACGTTGACGGAAGCTGAACAGGTAGCAGAGCAGCCCGGCCAGGAATCCGACGCCGCTGACCAGTCGTGCCCAGAACAGCGGTTTCAAATGATCCATCGTCGCCATGAACGGCAAGGCACTGCCATCCTCCATCCACCGCTGCAACCAGACCTGGACCACACCAGCTGCGGTGAGGAACAAGGTGATCATCACCATCGACAAGGTCATCAACCAGAAGCCCCAGATCTCCAACCGCTGGGAGCGCTCGTCCGCCGCTTCACCCAAGCCGCGCAAGCGTGGCATGGCGTAGCTGATCAGCGTCATCACGATCATTGCGTAGGCACCGTAGAAGGCCAGGTGACCGTGGGCCGCGGTCAGTTGCGAACCGTGGGTGTAGTAGTTGACTGGCGCCAGGGTGTGCAAGAAACCCCAGACGCCCGCGCCAAAGAACGCGGTGACCGTAGTGCCCTTGGCCCATAGCGTGGCGGCGCGGTTCGGATGCTGCCGACGACGGTTTTTCACCATGCTGAAGGCGAAGATCACCATCGCCAGGAACGGCAGCGGTTCCAGCGCGGAGAAGATCGAGCCGACCCACAACCAGACCTCAGGCGCGCCGATCCAGAAGAAGTGGTGACCTGTGCCGATGATCCCGGTGATCAGCGCCATGGCGATGATCACGTAGAGCCATTTTTCAACCACTTCGCGGTCCACACCGGTGATTTTGATCAGAACGAAGGCAAGCATCGACCCCATGATCAGTTCCCAGACGCCTTCCACCCAAAGATGCACCACCCACCACCAGTAGAACTTGTCGCGGGCGAGGTTTTCCGGGTTGTAGAAGGAGAACAGGAAGAACACCGCCAGACCGATCAGCCCGGTCATCATCACCATGCTGACCGTGGTCTTGCGACCTTTGAGCAGGGTCATGCCGATGTTGTAGAGAAAACCCAGGCACACCACCACGATGCCCATTTTGGTGATGGTCGGCTGCTCCAGGAATTCGCGACCCATGGTCGGCAGCAAATCGTTGCCGGTGAACTTCGCCAGCGTCGCATAAGGCACCGAGAGGTAACCCAGGATTGTCGCCACGCCTGCGGCGGCGAACACCCAGAACAACACCAGCGCCAGTTTCGGGCTGTGCAGTTCGCGGTCGGCCTCCTCCGGTATCAGGTAATACGCCGCGCCCATGAAGCCGAACAGCAGCCAGACGATCAGCAGGTTGGTGTGGACCATTCGGGCCACGTTGAACGGAATCAGCGGGAACAGGAAGTCGCCGACCACGTATTGCAGCCCCATGATCAAACCGAACAGCACCTGCCCGAGGAACAGCATCAGGGCAAACACGAAGTAGGGTTTGGCGACGGCCTGCGAGGCGAATTTCAGATGCGGATTAGCCATGCTCATCTCTCAGCCCTCCTTGTTTGGCGGCCAGCCATTGGTGTTGATTTTCGAGCTCCACTTGAGGAACTCGGCGATGTCGTCGACTTCCTGCTCGCTCAGGTTGAACTGCGGCATGGCCCGACGACCCGGCACGTTCAGCGGTTGCATTTTCATCCAGGCCTGCAGGAACGGCTTGAAGGCCTCGTCGCCACCGCGCCGGTTCACGACGTTGCCCAGCTCCGGCGCAAAATACGCGCCCTCGCCCAGCAGGGTATGGCAACCGATGCAATTGTTGCGCTCCCAGACGCCCTTGCCGCGTATCACCGACTCCGTCAATTGCGCCTGGTTGCTGCGTTCGGGAAAGGTCTGTTCCGTGTGGTAGGTCAGGGCCAGGAATATCAGAAAGAAGAAGATGCTTCCCCCGAAGTAAATATTCCTGGCCATGCCTTTGGTGAAGGTATCTGACATGGTCACTTCCTCATTGCTTGGCGTGACCATTTTAGGAAGCGAGGGGTCTGAAACCGCTTGATGGCGATCAAGAATCTCCGATGGTTTTGCTGGGTTGTTCCAGCGCTGCCCAAAAGCCAGGTGAGCTGTTGTGTTTTGCTGGGTTGTTCCAACATCGCCCGAAAGCCAGGTGAGCTTTTGTGGCGAGGGAGCTTGCTCCCTCGCCACAGGGGATTGTGTCGGGAATCAGAGCGTGAATGAGATTGCAATCGCGAGCACCATCGCCCAACTCAACACCAACCGCCGCCACAACCGCGGTGCATGGCGCAGTTCCATGAAACCGTCGGCGATCAGCCAGGCCTTGGTCACCGCGACCGCCAGGATGGCAATGGACACCAACCCGCTGGCAGCGACCTGGCCCAGGGCGACGGTGCCGGTGCTCAGCACAGCCAGCGTCATCCAGCAGGCGATCAAGACACGGGAAGCCGACATGAGCACCTCCGCTCAACCGAGAATGTAGACAACCGGGAACAGCAGCACCCAGACAAGATCCACCATGTGCCAATACAGCACACCGGATTCCAGCCCACTGTTGCACTGCGACCCATAGCGACCTCGCCGGCAACCCTCGGCAAGCCAGGCAAGGATCACCATGCCCAGTAGCACATGGAGGAAATGAAACGCAGTGAGGATCCAGTACAAGGTGAAGAATGTGTTGTGCTCCATCCCCAAGCCGTTCGCCAACAGATGGGCGTACTCCGTGAGTTTGATCGCCACATAGCCGCAGGCGAGCAACAACGCCCCGCACAATAACAGCGCGGCTCGACGCGGTCGGTCGTGCCTGACTTGCTCTTGGGCCAGGGCGGCGAACAGGCCGGCAGTCAACAAGCTGAGGGTCATCGCCAGACCCGTGGACCGGTCCAGCAACTGCCGGCCCTCGCTGAACATCTGCGGATGCAACGCCTGGGCAACGGTGAACGCCAGGATCAACAGCGCAAACACCGACAACTCGGCGAGGATGAAAAACCACATCGCCAGATCCCCGGGCAAGCGCCGGGACACGCCAGCGGTTTCAGCCGAAGTGGACATCGACCACATCCATCAACGCGGCAACAGTCTGCGGGTCGTCACTCAACGGCTCGGCCAGGCACGCCAGGCAGGCTTGGCGCGGGTCCATGCCGGAACCGATCATGCGCGCGGCGAAAATCAACAGGCGCGTCGAGGCCACCTCTTCAAGGTCGTGCTGATCGAGCCGGCGCAGCGCCTGCCCGAGCCGCACCACCTGGGCCGCCAGGGCGATGTCCACACCCGCCTCGCGGGCGACGATGCGCTCTTCATCGGCCACCGCCGGATAGCCAAAGCGCATCGCCACGAAACGCTGGCGCGTGCTGGGTTTCATGCCCTTGAGCAGGTTCTGGTAACCGGGGTTGTACGACACCACCAGCATGAAGGACGGCGGCGCCTGCAGCACTTCGCCGGTGCGCTCCAGGTACAACTGCCGGCGATCATCGGCCAGCGGGTGCAGCACCACCGCCGTGTCCTGGCGCGCTTCGACCACTTCATCCAGATAGCAGATACCGCCCTCACGCACGGCCCGGGTCAAGGGGCCGTCCTGCCACCAGGTGCCCTGGGCGCCGATCAGGTGACGGCCCACCAGGTCGGCCGCGCTCAAGTCATCGTGGCAGGCGACGGTGTACAGCGGCAGCTTCAGCCGATGGGCCATGTGCTGGACGAAACGGGTCTTGCCGCAACCCGTGGGGCCTTTGATCAGCACCGGCATGCCGTGATGCCAGGCCTGTTCGAACAGCGCCTGCTCGTTGTCCTGGGGTTGATAAAAGGGTTCGTCGGGGTGCTGCAAAGTGTGGATAGCGTTCATGGCGGGGCCTGATCAGACAACACGATTGGCGGCCACGCTACGGCGCCCTGCGACAACCTGGCAAGGGCGGCGGCCGGCAAACTTGATCGCCGTCAAGCGGCTCACCACCGCCCTGGGCATAGCCTTGCATCGCACCAAGAACCTGCGCGCCGAACGTCAACTACAGCGCAGCGCGGGCCATGCCTGAGGAGAAATGGAATGCTGATCAGCCACAAAAAAACGTGGGCCCTGAGGGTGACGGCGCTGTGTACAGCGCTGGTTGCTCCCTACGCCTTCGCCGACCAACCCACCACGCCGGAACCGTCCCGCGTGGTCAAGACCGAAGGCGCGCCGGACCTGAGCCAGGCCGACTTCGACTCGGCCAAGGAAATCTATTTCCAGCGCTGCGCCGGCTGCCACGGGGTGCTGCGCAAAGGCGCCACCGGCAAACCGCTGACACCCGACATCACCCAGTCTCGCGGCCAGGCTTACCTGGAAGCGCTGATCACCTACGGCTCGGCCGCGGGCATGCCGAACTGGGGCACCTCCAACGCCCTGACCAAAGACCAGATCACGGTGATGGCCAAGTTCATCCAGCACACCCCGCCGACACCGCCGGAATGGGGCATGGCCGAAACCCTCAAGACCTGGAAGGTCCTGGTCAAGCCTGAAGACCGGCCGACCAAACAGCTCAACAGCCTCAACCTGCAGAACCTGTTCTCGGTGACCCTGCGCGACGACGGCAAGATCGCCTTGATCGACGGCGACAGCAAGAAAATCGTCAAGCTGATCGACACCGGCTACGCGGTGCACATCTCGCGCATCTCGGCGTCGGGCCGCTACCTGTTGGTGATCGGTCGGGACGCCAAGATCGACATGATCGACCTGTGGCCGAAAGAGCCGACCAAGGTCGCGGAAATCAAGGTCGGTATCGAAGCCCGCTCGGTGGAGACCTCCAAGTTCAAGGGCTACGAGGACAAGTACACCGTCGCCGGTTCCTACTGGCCGCCGCAGTTCACCATCATGGACGGCGAGACCCTGGAGCCCAAGCAAATCGTCTCGACCCGGGGCATGACCGTCGACACCCAGCAATACCATCCCGAGCCTCGCGTCGCGGCCATTATCGCCTCCCACGAATGGCCGGAGTTCATCGTCAACGTCAAGGAAACCGGCAAGGTGATGCTGGTCAACTACCAAGACATCAAGAACCTCACCATCACTAGCATCGACGCCGCGCCGTTCCTCCATGACGGCGGTTGGGACAGCAGCCATCGCTACTTCATGACGGCCGCCAACAACTCCAACAAGGTTGCGGTGATCGACTCCAAGGAACGCAAGCTCACCGCCCTGGTGGACGTCGGCAAGACCCCGCACCCGGGCCGCGGCGCCAACTTCAACCATCCACTCTATGGGCCGGTCTGGGCCACCAGCCACTTGGGCGATGCCGGGGTTTCGCTGATTGGCACCGACCCGGCCAAGCATCCGCAATACGCCTGGAAACAGGTCGCTTCGCTGCAGGGCCAGGGTGGCGGTTCGCTGTTCATCAAGACCCACCCCGCGTCGCGCCACCTGTATGTCGACACCACCCTCAGCCCCGACACCAAGCTCAGCCAGTCGGTGGCAGTGTTCAACATCGACAAGCTCGACGCCGGCTACACCGTGCTGCCGATTGCCGAATACGCCGGCATCAAGAAAGGCGCGTTGCGCGTGGTGCAACCGGAATACAACAAGGCCGGCGACGAGGTCTGGTTCTCGGTCTGGAGTGGTCAGGAAGACGAGTCGGCGCTGGTGGTGATCGACGACAAGACCCTCAAGGTCAAGAACGTGATCAAGGACAAGCGCCTGATCACCCCGACCGGGAAATTCAACGTCTACAACACCCAACACGACATCTATTGAGCCCCATCAATAAGAGGAAAAACCATGAAGCCTATTCTGATTGCCCTGGCCTTGACTGCCGCCTACAGCCTGCCGGCGTTGGCGCAGGACGGCCCGACGTTGTTCAAGAGCAAACCCTGCGCCGCCTGCCATTCCATCGACACCAAGGTGGTGGGCCCGGCGCTCAAGGAGGTCGCGGCAAAAAACGCCGGCGTCGCCGGGGCCCAGGACGTGCTGGCCAAGCACATCAAGGAAGGCACGCAAGGCAACTGGGGACCGATGCCGATGCCGGCCAATCCGGTGACGGAAGAGGAAGCCAAGATCCTCGCGGCGTGGGTCTTGACCCTTAAATAACCTTGACTGAGGGCATCTCCCTGTGGCGAGGAGAGTTATGTGGGAGCAAGGCTTGCCCGCGATGGCTGCGATGCGGTCTTTCAAGGATCAAGGCGCCTGTATCGCGAGCAAGCTTTGCTCCCACATACCCCTCGCCACAAAGGCCGTGCGCGACTTTATTTTCTGATCAGGAGGACGTCATGGAACGACACCGCTTCACCACCTCGATGACCACCCTCCTCTTGGTTTTCTCCACCTGCGCGCTGGCCGCTCCCGACAGCCAGCGCCAGGCCCGATTGCAACACCTGCTGGACCAGGACTGTGGCGCCTGCCACGGCCTGTACCTGACCGGCGGCCTCGGCCCGCCCCTGACCCACGAAGCCCTGGCCGGAAAATCCCGCGACAGCCTCATCGCCACCGTCACCCTCGGACGGCCCGGCAGTGCCATGCCCGGTTGGGCAGCGTTGCTTTCACCCGACGACATTCGCTGGCTGGTGGACCGGCTCCTTCAAGGAAAACCCGCCTCATGATCCGTTCCTTCCTGTCCTCCACGGCCATCGCCCTGCTGCTCTGCGGTTGCGCCCAGACACCGTTGCGCGGCACCGGCGACTTGGGCGTGGTGGTGGAACGCGCCAGCGGCAGCCTGCAAATCATCGAAAGCGACACCCGCACCGCCCTGGGTCGCGTCGAAGGCCTGGGCGACTTGTCCCACGCCTCGGTGGTGTTCTCCCGTGACCAGCGCTACGCCTATGTGTTCGGCCGTGATGGCGGCCTGAGCAAGGTCGACCTGCTGTGCGCACGCATCGAGCGCCGGATCATCCAGGGCGGCAACAGCATCGGCGGCGCGATCAGCCAGGACGGCAAGCTGATCGCCGTCTCCAACTACGAGCCCGGTGGTGTCAAGGTGTTCGATGCCCAGACCCTGGAACAGGTCGCCGACATCCCGGCCACCCCGCTGCCCGGCGGCCAAAAACGTTCACGGGTGGTCGGCTTGGTGGATGCGCCGGGACAACGCTTCGTCTTCAGCCTGTTCGACACCGGCGAAATCTGGACCGCCGATTTCAGCCTCGGCCTCACCCCGCGCATCGAGCGTTTCACCGCCATTGGGCTGCAACCCTACGACGCCCTGATCACCCCGGACGGCCGCTATTACATGGCCGGGCTGTTCGGTGAAGACGGCATGGCCCAACTCGATCTCTGGCATCCGGAGCGCGGGGTGAAACGGGTGTTGGGGCATTACGGGCGCGGCCAGGCGCGACTCCCGGTGTACAAGATGCCGCATCTGGAAGGCTGGGCCCTGGCCGACCAGCAAGTCTTCGTGCCTGCCGTCGGGCATCACCAGGTGTTGGTGATGAATGCCGAGGACTGGCAGCAGACCGACGCCATCGCCGTGGCCGGCCAACCGGTATTCGTCACGGCGCGACCGGACGGCCGGCAGCTGTGGGTCAACTTTGCCTACCCGGACAACGACCGCGTCCAGGTCATCGACACCCAGACCCACGCCATCGTCGCCGACCTGCGGCCCGGCCCGGCCGTGCTGCACATGGAGTTCACCGCCCGGGGCGACCAGCTCTGGTTGTCGGCCCGGGATGGTGGTCAGGTACAAGTCTGGGACCCTTATCGCCTCGAACGCCTGGGCAGCCTGCCGGCCCTGAGCCCCAGCGGTATTTTCTTCAGCAGCCGCGCGCACAAGCCGGGGTACTGACCATGACACCCAACTCACTGGCCCGGCGCCTGATCGATCGATTCCAGCATGGCCTGCCGTTGTGCGCCGAGCCCTATCAAGCCATGGCCCAGGCCTTGGGCTGCAGCGAGGCCCAGGTCATCGACTGCCTGCACCACCTACAGGTGGCCGGAACCTTATCGCGGGTCGGCCCGGTGTTCGAGCACACCCGGGCCGGGGCCAGCACCCTCGCCGCCCTGGCCGTGCCCGAAGAGCGCTTGCACCAGGTAGCGGCACGCGTCAGCCAATACCCGGAAGTCAATCACAACTACGCCCGGGAGCATCGCTACAACCTCTGGTTCGTGCTGACCGGCCCCAACCGGGCGCACCTGGACAACATCCTCCAGGAACTGGAACGCGACACCGGTCTGACGCCACTGGACCTGCCCATGCTCACCGCCTACCGCATCGACCTGGGCTTTGCCCTGGAGGCCATCTCATGAAAAACACCCTGAGCGAGCAACAGTCACTGGCACTGCGCCGTCTACTGGAAACCGGCCTGCCCCTGACACCGCGTCCCTTCCAGGCGCTGGCCGAGCAGATCGAAGCCAGCGAGCCACAGGTGCTCGAGCAGGTGCAGCGCTGGCATGAACAGGGGCTGTTCCGGCGCGTCGGCCTGGTGGTCAACCATCGCGCCCTGGGATTTGCCGCCAACGCCATGCTGGTACTGGACGTGCCGGACGCCCTGGTCGATGAAGTCGGCCGTCGCCTCGGTCAGGCCCCCGGCATCAGTCTTTGCTACCAGCGCCCGCGGCGCCTGCCCCAGTGGCAATACAACCTGTTCTGCATGATCCACGGGCGCCAGCGTGACTGTGTCGAGGCTCAGGTCCAGGCGCTGCTTGAAGAACATCTGCTGGACGACCTGCCCCACCAGTTGCTGTTCAGCACGCAGTTGTTCAAGCAATGCGGTGGACGTTTCGCCGCACCGGCCGGAGCCCGTATCGATGGATGACCTGGACCGCCGCCTGATCAATCGCCTGCAACTGGGCCTGCCCCTAGTGCGCCACCCTTGGCAAGCCCTGGCCCAAGAGCTGGACAGCAGCAGTAGCGAATTGCTCGATCGCCTGCATGAGCTGCTCAACGACGGTGTACTCACCCGCTTCGGCCCGATGTTCGACATCGATCGCCTGGGCGGTGCGTTCACCCTGGCGGCGCTGGCGGTGCCCGAGCCACGCTTCGACACCATCGCCGAGCTGCTCGCCGACATGCCCGAAGTCGCCCACAACTACCGCCGCGAGCACACCTGGAACATGTGGTTCGTGCTCGCCTGCCCCAGCGAACAGGCGATCCACGACACCCTGCTGCGCATCGAACATTTGACCGGCCTGGTGCCGCTGAACCTGCCCAAAGAGGAGACCTACCATGTCGGCCTGTATTTCCCCGTCTGAGTCTTCGTGGCAAGCGCCGCCACGGCGGGATGAAACACCCCTGGCCCGGCGCCTGGTGGAACTGACCCAGGCCGGCCTGCCCTTGCTCGAAGACCCCTGGGCCTGGCTGGCCGAGCAACTGGGCTTGAACGTGGAATCCACCCTCGACCTGCTCAAGCGCCTGCAAGCCGAAGGGGCGATCCGGCGCATCGCCGCCGTGCCCAATCACTACCGCCTGGGTTATCGCCACAACGGCATGACGGTCTGGGACGTGGCCGATGCCGACATTTCGCGCCTCGGCGCCCTGCTGGGGGCGCAGCCCTTCGTCAGCCACTGCTACCGGCGCCCGCGTCGGCCCGGCTGGCGCTACAACCTGTTCGCCATGGTCCATGGCCGCAGTCGCGAAGAAATCGACAGTTACCGTGAACACTTGCGCTACCTGCTGGGGGACGCCTGCACCGGCGACGACATGCTGGTGAGCAGCCGCATCCTGAAAAAAACCGGCCTGCGCCTGACGCCTGTGGGAGCAACGCTTGCTCGCCAAACAGGGGCGTCGGTTTTATGAAGGACCGCATCGGCTTCATCGCGGGCAAGCCTTGCTCCCACCACGCCTTGCTCCCACGGAGCGACTTATGTTGAGGATCAGCCACTACCTGCGAGCCCTGGCCGGGCACTGCCCCGCCCCACGCGTCGCGCCACCGGGCAGCCCCCGTCCGCCAGTGGTGATCTGGAACCTGCTCAGGCGTTGCAACCTGACATGCAAGCACTGCTATGCGACATCGGCCGACAGCGTGTTTCGCGATGAACTGGACACCGTTGCAGCGCTCAAGGTCATCGACGACCTGCATGACGCTGGGGTGCGCGTGCTGATCCTGTCCGGTGGTGAACCGCTGCTGCGCGACGATCTGTTCCAGCTCAGCGCCTATGCCCGCGGCAAGGGCTTTTTCCTCGCCCTGTCCACCAACGGCACGCTGATCGACGCGTCCAATATTCAGCAGATTGCGGCGGCGAACTTCGATTACGTGGGCATCAGCATCGATGGCCTGGAAGCGACCCACGATGAATTCCGTCAGCTCAAGGGCAGTTTCGCCAGCTCCATGGCGGCCATCCGGCTCTGCCGCGAGCAAGGCATCCGGGTCGGATTGCGCACCACCCTCACCCAGCAAAACCATACCCAGTTACCGCGCTTGCTGGATTTGATGAATGAATACGACGTACAGAAATTCTATCTGTCGCATCTGAACTACAGCGGACGCGGCAAGCGCAGTCGCAAACTCGATGCCCACCAGCAAATGAGTCGCGAGGCCATGACCTTGATCTTCGAGCGGGCCTGGCACGACATCGAACAAGGCCGCGACAGTGACTTCGTCAGCGGCAACAACGACGCCGATGCAATCCTGTTGCTGCACTGGGTATCCCGGCACATGCCCCACCACTACGCCGCACTGGAGCAGATGCTGCGGGCCTGGGGCGGCAATGCGTCGGGCAGCGGCATCGCCAACATCGACAACACCGGCGAGGTCCACCCCGACACCTATTGGTGGCAGCACTCGGTGGGCAACGTTCGCCAGACGCCGTTCAAGAGCCTCTGGCTGGAGCGTCCCGACGCCCTGCTGTTGAAGCTGCGCGAACACCCTCGAGCCGTGGGCGGCCGTTGTGGGCAATGCCGCTGGCTGGACATCTGCAACGGCAATACCCGTACCCGCGCCTGGGCCGACGGCGACCTGTGGGGCCAGGACCCCGGCTGCCACCTCAGCGATGACGAAATTGGCCTGCACGCGATTCCCAGCGTTGCGATGCCCTGCGCCCGATAAACCAACGGCGAACCTGATGACGAACCAAGGAAGTCCCATGCCTGCCTCCATCGTTTTGCCCGCTGCCCTGCAATCGCCCTTCAGACCGGGTGAAGTCGCCCTGGTCGGCGCCGGTCCCGGTGACCCGGGCCTGTTGACCTTGCGCGCCTGGAGCCTGTTGACGCAGGCCGACGCGGTGGTCTACGACCGCTTGATCAGCCCGCAATTGCTCAATCTGATCCCCCTGCCCTGCGCCCGGCACTACGTCGGCAAGGCCGCCGGTTGCCACAGCCTGCCCCAGCCACAAATCAACGAACTGCTGGCCGACCTGGCCGATCAGGGACAACGGGTAGTGCGGCTCAAGGGCGGTGATCCGTTCATCTTCGGTCGCGGTGCCGAGGAGCTGGAGTATCTCCTGGCCCGGGGTATCAATTGCCAAGTCGTGCCCGGCATCACCGCCGCGGCCGGTTGCAGCACCTATGCCGGCATTCCTCTGACCCATCGCGACCTGGTCAACTCCTGTCGCTTCATCACCGGTCATCTGCAACGCGAAGGCGACTTGGACCTGCCCTGGCAAAGCCTGGCGGATGACAGCCAGACCCTGGTGTTCTACATGGGCTTGTCAAACCTCGGCACCATCGCCACGCGGCTGATGGCTGCGGGCCTGGCGGCTGACACGCCGGCGGCGTTGATCAGCAACGGCACGCGCCCCGACCAGCAGGTCCTGCGCGGGACCCTCCAGCAACTGCCGGACATGTCGCGGGCCTGCGCCGAAGGCCTACCGACCTTGACGGTGATCGGCAAGGTGGTCGGTTTGTTTGCCCATCAGTTGCTGGAGCATCCGGCACGCCTGCACCCGGTCACGCTGGTTCAGCCGGGTATCGCGAGGGTGGCATCATGAGGATCGGCTGGCTGGCTCCGTTGCTGTGGATCGGCGCCGTCCAGGGTGCCACGGTGCCTGAGCCGGACCTGGCATTGGCTGAGCAGGACTACCAGCGACACTGCCAGCAGTGCCACGGAGTCAATCGCATCGGCGCTGCCGGCCCGGCGCTGTTGCCCCAGAGCCTGAGCCGGATCAAGCCCGACGAGATCCGCCAAGTAATCGCCAATGGCCGCCCGGCCAGCCAGATGGCGGCGTTTGGCACGGTGCTGACGCCTGCCCAGATCGATGGCCTGACCCACTATCTCCAGCGTCCGCCCGCCGTCGAACCAACCTGGAGCGAGGACGACACACGCCGCAGCCATCGCCTGCTGGCGGATGTCGTCGCCCTGCCCGATAAACCCCAACACCACGCCGATCCGCTGAACCTGTTCGTGGTGGTGGAGGCTGGCGACCATCACGTCGATATCGTCGACGGCGATCGCTTCGAGGTCCTGGCGCGCTTCGCCTCACACTTCGCGCTGCATGGCGGACCGAAGTTTTCGCCGGACGGACGCTTCGTCTATTTCGCCTCCCGGGACGGCTGGATCAGCCTGTATGACCTGCACAACCTCACGCTCATCGCCGAGGTGCGGGCCGGGCTCAATACCCGCAACCTGGCGGTGAGCAAGGACGGGCGCTGGGTGCTGGTGGGCAACACCCTGCCGGGCAACGTGGTGGTGCTGGATGCCCGTGACCTGTCGCTGGTCAAGACGGTCGCAACGGTTGGGCTGAACGGCCAGGCCTCGCGGGTCAGTGCGGTTTATACCGCGCCGCCGCGGGACAGCTTCATCGTGGCCTTGAAGGACGTGAAAGAGGTCTGGGAACTGTCCACCGGGCCGAACCCGGACTTCGTGCCCCGGCGGATCGAGGCCGAGGATTACCTCGATGATTTTTCCTTCTCGCCCGATTACCGGCAATTGCTCGCCACCTCGCGCAAGGCCCAGGGCGGCCAGGTGATCGACCTCGACACGGGGCGGATCGTCTCTGATATCGCGCTGCCGGGCATGCCGCACCTGGGCTCGGGGACCTATTGGAAACGCGACGGGCACTGGGTGTTCGCCACGCCCAACATCAGCAAGGGGCTGATCTCGGTGATCGACTTCGACACCTGGAAAGTCATCCAGCAGATCCCCACCCTGGGGCCGGGTTTCTTCCTGCGCAGCCATGCCAACTCCCGCTACGCCTGGACCGATGTGTTCTTCGGCCCCGACAACGATGCCATTCACCTGATCGACAAACAGACCCTGGAAATCGCCCACACCCTGCGGCCCATGCCCGGCAAGACCGCCGCCCACGTCGAGTTCACCCGCGACGGCCGCTACTTGCTGCTGAGTATCTGGGACACCGATGGTGCGCTGATCGTCTACGACAGCGACACCCTCAAGGAAATCAAGCGCCTGCCCATGAACAAGCCTTCGGGCAAGTACAACGTCGGCAACAAGATCGAGTTTGCCGAGGGGACGTCCCACTGAAAAAAAGGGGGCTGATGCGCAGCCCCCAATAGCAAACTTCCCTGCCACAAAAGACTGCGACGGTGTCCGGTTGGAATGACTATTGTGGCGAGGGGATTTATCTATGGAACAAAGGCCTATGGGAGGCTGTGGGAGCAAAGGCCTGTGGGAGCAAGGCTTGCCCGCGATGAACGATAACGCGGTTCAGCTGCTCGACCGCGGCGCGACTATCGCGGGCAAGCCTTGCTCCCACAGACAGCGTCGTCCCCTTTACCAGGTAAGCACCGCCCCCACCGCAAAGGTATCGGTGTCTTCATTCTGGGCACTGGTGTCGTGGCCGTTGATTTCGAACTGGTTGTACTCGGCCACGAGCTTGAGGTTGTCGTTGATGTCGTGGAACAGCGCGATGCCCCGGGTTTCGTAATCGGCACCACTGCCCACCACGCCGTTGCCGTCGTCATCGGTCTTGCCGTAGGACAGCGCCAGGCGGTTCTTGCCCAGTTTGTACGAGCCCTGCAACAGGTAGCCCTTGCTGTCGACATTGCGCAGGGTGGCTTCACCGGCGTTGTTGGTGAAGAACGGGTTGATACCCTTGGCCTGGAACCCGGAACCGGTGAGCGACAACCCACCCATCTTGGCCTGCACGCCATACCCCAGGCCCTTGGAAGTCACCGACTCAACGGTGGAGTCGGTGTTGTCCGAGGTCTGGTAGCTGCCGTTGAGCCAGCTGTAGATCTTCGCCCCGCCCAGGTCGAACTGGTAGGTGATCTCGCTCTCGGTGCGCGGGTTTTCCTGGTAGGCCTTGCCGGTGGCGCTGTTGTCGTTGGTGTCCACCGGGTCCATGATCCCCACCGCCACCCGCAGCCCGTCCATCACCGGCGTGCGGTAAGTGATCTGCGAGGTCGGGAACGGGTACGGATAACCGCTGCCAATGTTGCCGAACGAGACGCCACCGCCGTCCACCAGCCCCAGGGTGTCACTGACCTGGCCGTAACCGGCGAGCAGTTCGTCCAGCAGGATGTTGGAGCGGGCAAACAGGCCGAAGTCCTTGCCGACCAATACCTCGCCCCACTCCGGGTTGGCCACGGTGCCGTAGAACTGGCGCACGTCGATGGCGGTGTCGGTGCCGTTGGTTTCGCTGTCGTTGATGGTCACCCAGAACGAGGCCCGGGCGCCGAGCTTAAGGTCATCGACCTGCTTGCCCATGTTGAAACCCAGGTAGTTGGGCAAAAAGCCCATCTTGACCCGCGCCTGCCGACGGTCGTACTGCTCACCGGCGCGGTCCACGTCGCTGTTGACGTAAAAGGCGTTGATGTAGCCGTCGGTGGAAAAGGTGGTCTGGTCCTTGTCGTACAGCATGATTTCAGCGTTGGCCCAAGGCGTCAGACCCAGGCTGGAAAGACCGGCGATGACCGCAGGTAAAAAACGCAGGCAGGTATTTTTATTGTTGTGCATGGCGCGCTCCGCAACAGGGGACGGGATGTCGGAGGCGATTATCGAAAGGTGCCAGGGCGCGTCATACGCTGCCTTGGAGGCAATTGGCGGATGCTTTGGAAGCTCGGGCCCGGCGCGGCAGTTTGGACGTAAGACTGCGATGCAGGTGGGCGCGGCAGTTTGGGTGTAAGACGGCGAGGCTGGCGGGTGCGGTACTTTGGGTGTGGGCCGCAGGGGGGCCTAGGGATGTGGGAGGGATTTTTCTGTGAGAGCAAGACCTGTGGAGATACCTGTGGGAGCAAGGCTTGCCCGCGATAGCCGCGCCGCGGTCGAACAGCCGGACCGCGTTATCGTTCATCGCGGGCAAGCCTTGCTCCCACAGGCCCCTCTGCGGTGTATCAGAACCTCGGCTTGACGGTCTTCCAATCCGGCCGGTAGCGCTGCATCTGCCGCACATCGTCACGCTGGCGGATGCCGCAGCTGAGGAACTGATCATGCAGCTTACCCAGTTGATCCCGGTCCAATTCCAAGCCAAGGCCCGGCGCCCGGGTGATCTTCACGCAGCCATCGACAATCGGCAGCTTGCCGCCCTTGATCACTTCTTCATCCGGCTCCTGCCAGGGGTAATGGGTGTCGCAGGCGTAGTCCAGGTTCGGCACCGCGGCCGCCACGTGGGCCATGGCCATGAGGCTGATACCCAAGTGCGAGTTCGAATGCATCGACACGCCCAGGCCAAAGGTGTTGCACATTTTCGCCAGGACCTGGGTGTCCCGCAGGCCGCCCCAGTAATGGTGGTCGGCCAACACAATCTGCACGCTGTTCAGCGCCACGCTGCGGCGGAACTCATCAAAATCGGTGACCACCATATTGGTCGCCAGCGGCAGCCCCGTGCGCTTGTGCAGCTCGGCCATGCCTTCCAGCCCTGGCGTCGGATCTTCGTAATACTGCAGGTCATCCCCCAGCAGCTCGGCCATGCGAATCGAGGTTTCCAGGGACCAGTTGCCATTGGGGTCGATACGCAACGGGTAGCCAGGGAAGGCCTGTTTCAGCGCCTTGATGCAGGCGACTTCATGCTCCGGATCAAGGGCGCCGGCCTTGAGCTTGATGCTCTTGAAGCCATAGTCCTGGATCATCCGCCGGGCCTGGGCGACGATCTGCTGTTCGTTGAGCGCTTCGCCCCAACTGTCTGGCGGGTACGGCGAATCGATGTGCTCGGCGTACTTGAAAAACAAGTAGGCACTGAACGGGATCTCGTCGCGAATCGCGCCGCCCAGCAGGTCCACCAGCGGCACGTTCAGGTAATGGGCCTGCAAATCCAGGAAGGCCACTTCGAACGCCGAATAGGCATTGCTCACCGCTTTGCTCGCGTGGGACCCCGGCGCCAGTTCGGCACCGGCAACGCTGGCCGGTTTCTGCGCGGCGACGGTCGCCTGGACGATGGCCCGCAACTGATTAAGGTTGAACGGGTCCAGGCCGATCAACTGGCTCTGCAGTTGCTGCTGGATCGCCAGGGCCGGGGCATCGCCGTAGCTCTCCCCCAGACCGATGTAACCGTTGTCGCTCTCGATCTCGATAATCGAACGCAACGCGAACGGCTCATGGATGCCGCTGGCGTTGAGCAAGGGTGGATCGCGAAAAGCGATGGGAGTGACGGTGACGCGTTTGATCTTCATACAACGGCTCCCGATGGGCCAGGGTTCAAGGCTTGAGGTTTTTCCGGTTGACCGGCAACGGTTTCAGGTCGGCCGGACAGTGAGTTCGGCGTATCGCGGCCCGGCTTGGTGCGGGCAAAGAAAATCACCACGGCGGCAACCAGGGAGGTGATTGCCAGCCCATACAGCCCACCCTCGATGGACCCAGTGGTCTGTTCCAGAAAACCGAAGGCCGTGGGCGCCACGAAGCCGCCGAGGTTACCGATGGAATTGATCAGGGCGATCACCGCCGCCGCGATGCGCGCATCCAGGTAGCCTTGGGGAATCGGCCAGAACAGCGCCGAGGCCGCCTTGAAGCCGATGGCCGCGAAACAGATCGCCACGAAGGCAAAGATCGGCCCGCCGGTGGTGGACATGAACATGCCGAACGCAGCGATCACCAGCGTCACCGCGACCCAGGCCTGCTGAAATTTCCATTTGCCGGCCAGGGCGGCAAAACCGTACATCGCGATGATGGAAATGATCCACGGAATGGAATTGAGCAAACCGACCTGGAAGTCCCCCAGGTTGCCCATCTTCTTGATCATGCTCGGTAGCCAGAACGTGGCGCCGTAGATGGTCAGGGCGATGGAAAAGTAGATGAAACAGAACAGCGCGATCTGTCGGTCGGCCAGCAACTTGAACATCGACGGCTTGACCACTTGCGCCGCTTCTCGGGCCCGTTGCTCTTCGGCGATGGCGGCGATCAATACGGTTTTCTCTTCAGCCGTCAGCCATTTGGCCTGGCTCGGGTGCGATTGCAGCCAGAACCAGACAAACCCGCACAGCACGATGGAGGCGAAACCTTCGATCAGGAACATCCACTGCCAGCCATGCAAGCCCATCCCACTGATGTGCAGCAAGGCGCCGGACACCGGGCCGGAAATCACCGAGGCAATGGCCGACCCACTCAGGAAGATCGCCATCGCCTTGCCGCGCTCATTGGCAGGCAGCCATTGGGTGAAGTAGTAGATGATGCCGGGAAAGAATCCCGCCTCCGCCGCGCCGAGGATGAAGCGCAGCACATAAAAACTGGTCTCGCCGCGCACAAAGGCCATGGCCATGGCCGCCGCGCCCCAGGTGAACATGATGCGCGTCAGCCAGGCCCGCGCGCCGTAGCGTTGCAATAGCATGTTGGACGGGACTTCGAACAGCGCGTAGCCGATGAAGAACAGCCCGGCGCCGAGCCCGTAGGCCGCGGCGCCGATGCCCAGGTCGGTTTCCAGGTGACTGCGCACGAAGCCGATATTAACCCGGTCGATGTAGTTGACGATGAACATCACCACCACCAACGGCAGGACATGACGTTTGACCTTGGCCGCCGCGAGCGCCAGGGTGCTGTCATGGGTGGAGTCCGTTACGTTATTCAAGGGGGGCCTCCCGATCATTGTTTTTGTGAGGAACGGGAGGATGATGGACGTGGTGGATTGTTCCCGTCTAATCTAACTTGGCACTTGATTGATACTCGGATTGAATCAATGTTTGAACTGGCCCAGTTGCGCTGCTTCACCACCGTGGCGACCGAACTCAACTTCCGTCGTGCCGCCGAACGCCTGAATATGACCCAACCGCCGCTGAGCCGGCAGATCCAATTGCTGGAACATCACCTGGGCGTCGAGCTGTTCACCCGCAGCACCCGCAGCGTGGCGCTCACCGCCGCCGGCCGGGCGTTTTTCATCGAGGCACAGAACCTGTTGGAACAGGCGCAACAAGCCGCCGTGGCGGCCCGGCGTTTCGCCCAGGGCGACATCGGTTCGGTGACCATCAGCTTCGTCGGCAGCGCGGTGTACGAGTTCTTGCCCAAGGTGATTGCCGAGGCCCGGCTGAAACAACCCCAGGTCAAAATCGTCCTGGCGGAGATGAACACCTACCAACAGCACGAAGCCCTGCGCGCCCGGCGCATCGACCTGGGCATCGTCCGCTCACCGCTGCTGGAAACCGGCTACGCCACCGAATGCCTGGTGCGCGAGCCCTTCGTGCTGGCGGTGCCCGCCGGGCATCCGCTGGCCAGCGCCGAAACCGTCAGCGTCCAGGACCTGGATGGACAGCCGTTCCTGATGTACTCCCACGCCGCCTACCCACCCTTCAACGAACTGCTCACCGGCATGCTGCGCTCGGCCCAGGTCGCGCCGCAATTCGTGCAATGGCTGGGGTCGTCGCTGACGATCCTGGCGCTGGTCAACGCCGGCATGGGTCTGGCCCTGGTACCGCGTTGCGCCACCAGCGTGGTGTTCAAGCAGGTGGTGTTTCGCGAGATCGACCTGGGCGAAGGGGTGCAGAGCGAGTTGCACCTGGTGTGGCGCGAGGACAACGACAACCCAGCGTTCACCATGTTGCTGGAAGGGATTCGGGGGGCGGTGCGGGAAGGGTTGTGAATCGGATTCCGACCGCCAGCTGCACTTCCGTGGCGAGGGAGCTTGCTCCCGCTGGGCTCTGTAGGAGCTGGCGAAGCCTGCGATCTTTTGATCTTTTGATCTTTCGCTTGAGATTCAAGTGTTTGGGGAAAGATCGCAGCCTCGTTGCACTCGACAGCTCCTACACGGCTCCTACACGTCCAGCGGGAGCAAGCTCCCTCGCCACATGGCCAGCGCCCTTGAGCTCTGTGTCTGATGGGTTTGCCTGTGCCCTATTCCAGTCCTCCCTCACAAGTTGTACGATGACCGACGAGCACGCTTCGCTCGCGTTCCTGATACCTACAACAACAAGGAAATCCCATGAAAAAAGCGACATTGGTCATCAGCTTCTTGTGCCTGTTCAGCGGCTACGCAGCGGCAGCCGCGACATCGCCCGAGCAGGAAGTGGCCCAGGCGGTCGATCATTTGACCCAAGCCATGCTGCACAAAGACATCCCCCAACTCCAGGCACTGGCCGCCGAGAACCTGACCTACGGGCACTCCAGCGGCAACATCCAGGACAAGAAAGCCTTCATCGCCGACATTGAAACGGGCAAGAGTGCGTTCAAGACCCTGGAAATGAAGAACCAGAAAATCACCTTGTCGGGTGATGTGGCGCTGGTGCGCAATCATTTCTCGGCGCAGGCGCTCAAGGGCACAGAGGTGGTGCCGACGGAGATCGAGAACTTCCAGATCTGGCAGAAGCAGAAGGATGGCAAGTGGCTGCTGATCGGGCGTCAGGCGTTTCGGTTCTGACCTGAAAATCTATGTGGCGAGGGGATTTATCCCCGCTGGGCTGCGAAGCAGCCCTAGACCTTATGCTTCGATGTACCAGATTGATTGCATCGCTGCTGTTGGGACTGCTTCGCAGTCCAGCGGGGATAAATCCCCTCGCCACAGGTCACCGTTACTTCAATCCGTCGCCCATTGCTCCCGGTACTGCAGCAGAAAATCCACAAAAGCTCGCACCCGCTGCGGCACGTACCGGCCGTGGGGATACAGCAAGGTGAACGGACGTGAGCGCCCCGCGAAAGGCGCAAGCACCTCCACCAATTGCCCGTTGGCCAGCTCCTGCTCCACGATGAACTTGTAGGTCTGGAACAAACCGGCGCCATGTTTGGCCAGCGTCACGCCACCAAGCACATCGTCCGAACAACAGTACCCCCCTTCGCCGAATACCTCCTTTTCCTTGCCTTCGACATTGAACAACCAGGAAATCCGTCGTCCGCTACTGGGCAATTCGAACTGGATGCACTCGTGGTCGTCCAGGTCTTCAAGAGCCTGGGGCGTGCCGGCCCTACGCAGATATTCCGGGGAGGCGACCACCACCAGTTTCGCGTCTTCCAGCAGCCGGGCGATCATCGACGAGTCGGGTTGGGCCCGCACCCGGATGGCGAGGTCATAACCTTCGGCAACAAAATCGATGTTTCGATTGCTCAGGTGCAGGTCCACGCTGACTTGCGGGTACAGCGCCCGAAAGGCCGGCAGCAAGGGCAGGATGCGGTGATGGCCGTAAGTGGTGGGCAGGCTGATGCGCAGTTGCCCGGACGGCACCGATTGCGCGCCCATCATTTCCTGTTGCGCCTCGACCAGTTGCGTCAGCGCTTGCCGGCATTGCTCGAAATAGGTCCTGCCGGCTTCGGTCAGGCGGATGCTGCGGGTGGTGCGCACGAAAAGCCGTGAGCCCAGGCGTTCTTCCAGGCGAAAGATCGAGCGGCTCACCGCCGCCGGGGTCACCCCCGCCAGCTGCGCCGCGGCCGTGAAACTGCCCGCCTCCGCCGCCAGGCAGAACAGTTCTATGCTGCCTAGCTGCAGGTCTTCGAAATGACGCTTCATGATTCATTACACCGCGTATCAACTGAAGTTTCGAAAAGCCTGTTTATCAGTCTGCGGCATATAAATACAGTGGCCTTCCAACACGCGGGCATTGTCCTGCGTCCATTTCCCACCAGCTGGAGTGCAACATGCCTTTCGTCAATGTGCGAATTACCCGAGACGGCGTCACCCGTGAACAGAAAGCCCAGGTGATTTCCGAAATCACCGAAACCCTCCAGCGCGTGCTGGGCAAGGATCCGCATTTGACCCATATCGTGATCGAGGAAGTCGACACCGATAACTGGGGATACGCGGGGATGACGACGACGCAGTATCGAAGTCTTCCCAAGGAATAACGCTCCACTCTTGCGAGCCCGGTCCGATTGACCGGGCTTTTTTCTGCCTGCCAACCCGGGAACATTGTGGGAGCGAGCTTGCTCGCGATTGCGGTGAGTCGGTCACATCAATGCCGACTGATCTGGCGCAATCGCGAGCAAGCTCGCTCCCACAGGGGATTGCTGGCGAACGCGGGTTTGCGATCAGCCGGGAACATTATGGGAGCGAGCTTGCTCGCGATTGCGGTGAGTCAGTCACATCAATGCCGACTGACCTGGCGCTATCGCGAGCAAGCTCGCTCCCACAGGGGATTGCTGGCGAACGCGGGTTTGCGATCAGCCGGGAACATTGTGGGAGCGAGCTTGCTCGCGATTGCGGTGAGCCAGTCACATCAATGCCGACTGACCTGGCGCTACCGCGAGCAAGCTCGCTCCCACAGGGGTTATGTGTTGCCCTTGCCATTAATTACATGGCGTATCAACTCAAGTACCAGAAGCCTTATTTATCAAACCCTGAGGCATCAATACCCTGAACTCAACCACCGCCAACACAGGCGCACCGGTTCAACTCAATGTGATCAGGAGTCAATCATGAGCCTCAACAAAACCGTCATCATCACCGGCGCTTCCAGCGGTATCGGCCTGGGTCTGGTCAAGGCGTTCCTGGGTCGGGGGTATAACGTGGTGGGCAATGCCCGCTCCCCGTCCGGCCTGGAGGCTGCCGCCGCCCAGCTCGGCCACCCGGCCGGTTTCATTGGCGTGGCCGGCGACATTGCTGACCCGGCCACTTCAACCGCCCTCATCGCCCAAGCCGTCGAGGCGTTTGGCGCCGTTGACGGGCTGGTGAACAATGCCGGTTTCTTCCTGCCAAAACCCTTCGTCGAATACAGCCCCCAGGATCTGGACGCGCTGCTGGACACCAACCTCAAGGGTCTGGTCTACGCCAGCCAGGCCGCTGCCGCGCACATGATCGGGCGCCAGCAAGGCTTCATCATCAACATTTCAGCCGCTGTGGCCCTGCAGCCGAACATCCAGGTGCCGGCGGCGCTGCCAGTGTTGATCAAGGGCGGCGTCAACCAGATGACCCGCGCCCTGGCCCTGGAACTGTCGCCCCACAACATCAAGGTCAACGCGGTCGCCCCCGGCATCATCGACACGCCGATGCATGACCCGGCGCACCGCGACTTCCTCGACAACCTGGCCCCGGCCGGACGCGTGGGCACTGTCGAGGAAATTGCCGAGGCCGTGTTGTACCTGGCGAGCGCTGACTTCACGACCGGCGCGGTACTGCCGGTGGACGGCGGGATGAGCACAGGCAAGTGGTAAAAAGAAAAACCCCGGAGGCAGGACCTCCGGGGTTTTCATGACGCACGGGATTCAGAGCATGTAGGAGATGCCGGCCTGCACGGTTCGTGGTGCGCCTGGGTAGGCGTAGACGCCACCAAATGCGCCTTCCTCATAATCGGCGTCGAACAGATTCTTCAGGTCCAGGTTGAGGCGGATCCGCTCGTTGACCTTGTAGTAGCCGAGCAGGTCCACAACGGTGTAGCTGTCCATGGTAAAGGTGCTGGCCGCCGTATTGCCGGCCCGCTCATCGACATACTTGGCGCCCAGGCCCAGGCCGAGACCCTTGAGGCCACCGTCCTGGAACTCGTAGACGTTCAACAGGCTGAAGGAGTTCTTGGGCACGTTAAGCAAGCGGGTGCCGGACGGGATATTGATGTCCTTGGTCACTTCGGCATCTACATACGCGTAGCCACCGATCACACGCCATTCTGGCGTTAAATTGCCCGCCACATTCAAGTCGAAACCACGGCTGCGCACTTCCCCGGCAGCCACGTTGAAGGTGGAATCCAGCGGATCGGGCGTGAGTACGTTGCGCTTTTCAATCTGGTAGATCGCCGCGTCGACGCTCAACTGCCGATCCAGCGCTTCCCACTTGACGCCCATTTCGTAGGACTTGCCCTCTTCCGGCTTAAACCCCTCACCCTGCCCCTGGCGACTGGCTCCGGTGTTGGGTTTGAACGAGCGCGCGGTGTTGGCGTAGAGCGCAACGGTATCGGTCAGATCGTAGATCACCCCCAGGCGTGGGGTGACGGCATTTTCAGTCTTGTCCCAGTTACGGCTACCGGGCCGAGCCTGAGGGACGAAGGATTCGTACTCATGCTCGAAATGCTCGAAACGCGCCCCTGCCAACACCTTCAGGCGCTCAGTCAGCGCCACCTGATCCTGAACAAACACGCCAAACGTCTTGAGATTTTCCTGGTCATTTGTGGGTGTGCGCGTCAACGCCGGGCGTGGCTGGCCATGCACCGGATCGAAAATATCGATCGGGTAGGCACCGCCGGCGCCAGAGGATCGCTGGATGATGGACTGGTAGTCGTAGTCTTCATACTCGATACCCGTCAACAACGTGTGCTCGAAGCCGCCGGTGGAAAAATGCCCGGTGAGGTTGAGCTGGGTGTCCCGATCGGTCCATTCCAGCTTGCGGTAATTGAAGTTACGACTCAGCGTGCGCCCATCGGCTCCGATGCTGTTGCCTTCCACCGCGTTGCCCTGCAAGGTGCCGTCGAGCCACTGGGTTCCGCCGGCCAAGGTCCAGTCGTCATTGAGCATGTGCTCGAAACGCACCTGCAGCATGTTGTTGTCGTTGTGCAGTTTGCCCGCATCTTTTTCGCCGAAGAATGTATCGCGCGAGGCGCTGCCGCGCTGGCCGGCGTAGTGGGTCAAACCACGGTCCAGGGGCGCGTTGTTGCGCATGAAATCGCCTTCAAAGGTCAGGCGCGTGGTGTCGTTGACCTGCCAGCTCACCACCGGCGCGATGCCGTAACGCTCGGTCTCGACGTGGTCGCGGAATGTGTCACCGCCCTCACCGATCACGTTCAAGCGATAGGCCAGGCGCCCTTCTTCGTCCAGCGGACCAGACGCGTCCAGCGTGCCGCGACGCATCCCTTGGTCGCTGACCTGGCTGCCCAGGGTCACCGTGCGCTCGGCCAACGGCTGCTTGGACACCACATTGAAGGTGCCGCCCGGATCGCCACGGCCATAGAGCATGGTGGCTGGGCCGCGCAGGACTTCCAGCCGCTCGATGGTGTTGGCGTCCGGCATGTTCGGGTAGCCACGATTGATCGGGAAGCCGTTACGGTAGAACTCCCCGGTGGTGAAACCGCGCACGGTGAAAGTGGTCAGTCCCTGGCCGCCGAAGTTATTGCCCCGGCCTACGCCGCCGGCGTAATCGAGGGCGTCTTGCAGGCGCGTGGCGCTGAGGTCTTCGACCACGTCGCGGGACACCACGGAAATCGATTGCGGGGTTTCATGGATCGCGGTGTCGGTACGGGTGGCACTGGCCGAACGGGTGGCGTGATAGCCCTTCACCGGGCCTTGTGCTGATTCATAGTCGGAATTACCGACGATATCCGTGGCTTGCAACTCAAGGGAGGCTGGTTTGGCAGGGATTGGTTCTTCGGCCCAGGTAGGAACGGAATAAGCCTGGAGCACACACAGTGAAACGAGAATCCGACGCATCGATGCACAATCCTAATGGAAACAAGCCACCCACATCGGGAGGCTGACAAAAATGTGTCGCGAAAGATACAGCAACTCATTGTCGTTTGATATCTATTCCCATTAACACTGATGTTTTTTGTGACCGGTCAGTCCGCCATCGCGAGCAAGCTTTGCTCCCACAGGGATCTTCAGCGGGTACAAGTCTTGTGATTGGCCCCTGCTCTCCCTGTGGGAGCAAAGCTTGCTCGCGATGGCGCCAGAACAATCCCCCCATACCCTATAGGCCCACCGCAATCGACTCCTGCTCCACCCGCTGGAAGAACACCTGCGCACGATGATCCTGGGTATAAGCCACGTTCAACCGCAACCAATCGCACGCCTCGCCCTGGGGCAGGAACATCGAGCCCTGAGACAGTTGGACCTGCAACTCCCGGGCGATCTGCTGCACCCGCTGTGCCGCCAGGCACCGCGGCCTGGCCCAGACGAACAAGCCTCCCATCGGCTCGGCAAACACCTCCCAGTGAGTCGGGTCCAGTTGGCGCAGCGTACTTGCCATCTGCTTGTTCAGGCGCTGGCGCAAGCGCTGGATCAGCTTGCGATAAGCACCGTTGGCCAGCAATGTCGCCACCACGTTTTCCGCCAGCAGCGAACAACCGATGCCGGTAATCATCTTGACTTCGGCCAGGCGCTGGATGATGTCGGGCTGGGCGACCACGTAACCGATGCGCAGCGAACTGGACAGCGTCTTGGAAAAACTCGCCAAGTAGATCACCCGGTCCAGGGCATCCAGGGAGGCCAGGCGGGACGTCGGGCCATTCTGGAAATCGGCGTAGATGTCGTCCTCTATGAGGCGAAAGTCGTGGGCCGTTGCCAGTTGCAGCAGACGATAGGCCACGCTCGGCGCCAGGCTGGTGCCGGTGGGGTTCTGGTACATGCTGTTGATGAAGAAATACGAGGGCCTGTGCTCGCCGAGGAGCTGTTCCAGGCGGGCAATGTCCGGGCCTTGCGCGGTTCTGGGCACCGCCACGGTCTTGACCCCGTGCAGCTTCAGCAGATTGAACAGGTTGTAATAGCCGGGGCTTTCCACCAGCACCAGGTCACCGGGCTTGAGCAGGGTTCGCACCAGTAGGTCGAGGCCCTGGCTGGCGCCTTGGGTGGTGATGATCTGTGCCGGGTCGACGTGAATGTCGATCAGGCCCAGGCGTTTTTGCAGGTGCAGGCGCAACTGAGGCGAGCCCAGCGGGGTGCTGTAGTTGAACAACGCGTGGTTGTCGCTGCGCACCACCTGGCGGATCGCCTGGCCCAGGTCGGTGTCGTCACGCCAGGCGTCGGGCAGCCAGCCGCAACCGAGCTTGAGCTGCGTCGCTTCATTGTCGAACAACCGCCACGGCGCGTTATCCGTTTCAGGTACCGGTTCCACCGGCCGGGCCAACTGCTGCGCGACAAAAAAGCCCGCGCCATGCCGAGATTCCAGCACCCCGCTGGCAACCAGTTGGTCATAGGCCTTGATCACGCTCGACAGGCTCAGGCCATTTTCCCGGGCCAACTGGCGAATGGACGGCATCCGCGCGCCGGGGCGTATGCCATGGGCGTTGATCCAACCCGTAAGGTGCGTCACGAGCTGCCGGATCAAGGGCTCGGAAACACTGCGATCAATCTTCAGGTCCACGGCGGGCACTCTTGGCTAAGTGTTCTCTATTTTTTAGCAAACAGTTAAACACAAATGGCCTGGGTCTGTTTCTTGTTTGCGTTGTGCCTGGCGGTGATAGTCCTCGGGACTTCATGCACACCTTTAAGGAACACCCTTGAACCCACAGCATCGACATTCCTGGGGACTGGCTTTCGGCCTCTGCCTGATCACCCTCGCGGTCAACCTGCAGGCGCCGCTGTACACCACCTACGCGCAGTTATCCGGCTACGGGGCCGGCGCCACGGCGGTGGCGTTTTCCGGTTATGTGCTGGGGGTGCTGCCGGTCCTGCTGGCGTTCGGTGGGTTGGCCGACCGGGTGGGCCGCAAGCCGTTGATCCTGGTCGCGCTCGGGCTGTCGATGCTGGCGACGCTGGTGACCTTGCTCTGGCCGAACCTGGTGGCGCTGGGCGTGGCACGCCTGATGATGGGGGTCGGCACGGGGTTGGCCTCGGCCACGTCGACCGCCTATATGACCGAGCTCATGGCAACCGGCGATGCCCGCTCGCCGGCCAACCGGGTCACCGCCAGCACCTCCCTGGGTTTTGGCCTGGGCGCGGCGTTGACCAGTCTGTTCCTGTTCGTCCATCACAGCGCCACGCCCGGCAGCTTCTGGTTGCAACTGATGTTGGCCGCCATCGCGATTGTCGTGGTCTGGCGGCTCCCGGACCCAGCGCTGAAAATCAAAGACGCGCCGCTGCTGCGCCTGCCATTGTTTCCCGCCGGCAGCCTGCCCTACAGTTTTTCCATGCTGTTGGCCTGGGCGACTTCGGGCCTGGTTATCGCCCTATTGCCGTCTGTACTGGCGACCCACGATTTGCAGCGTTGGTCGGGTCTATCGACCTTCACGGTCATCAGTTGCGGCTTGCTCTTCCAGCCTTGGGTGCGGCGCATGCCGCCGGCCAGGGCCACGGGTCTGGGCCTGTTGATCCTGCCGGCGAGCTACGCGCTGCTGGCTTGGGGCGCAAGCGCCGGCTCCCTGCTCGCCGTGCTGCTGGGGGCATTGGGGGCCAGCAGCGCCTGCTACGGTTTCCTGTACCTCGGTGGTTTGTCAGCTATCACGGCCATGGCCGGGGCGGAGAAAGCCCGGGTCAGCGCCGGGTTCTTCCTGTTCGCCTATGTCGGGTTCAGCATCCCGGTGGTGGTGACCGGGCTGCTGGCTGACGCTTTTGGCGCTGACGTGGCGTTGATCGTGTTCGGCCTGGCGCTGCTGGCGGGGGCGTCGGTCACTGGGTGGCGCATCGTCCGGACAGAGGCTTATGGGACTCGCCTGTCCCACTGCTGAGCACAAAACCTTGTGGCGAGGGGATTTATCCCCGTTGGGCTGCGCAGCAGCCCTAAAGCCTGACATTGCTGTGTGTCAGGCAGATAGGAGCTGCTCATTTTGGGGCTGCTACGCAGCCCAACGGGGATAAATCCCCTCGCCACAGTTCCGTACCCTTGGCGGCTTCATCGCCTGCTTCAAGGACCACCCCGGCAAAGTCGTATACCATATCCCCACCTAAGCCGAATGACCCGCCGCCGTGACTTTATCCAAATTCAACCTGCCCGACCTGGGCAACACCCCTTCCACCTCGGAAATCATCACCCGCCACCTGCGCGATGCCATCGTGGCCGGACACTTTGCCGAGGACGAGCCGATTCGCCAGGATGACATCGCCCGCCAGTTCAACGTCAGCAAGATCCCCGTGCGCGAAGCCCTCAAGCGTCTGGAGGCCGAGGGCCTGGTGATGTTCCAGCGCAATCGCGGGGCGATGGTGACGCGCATTTCCGAGGCGGAGCTGGCGCAGATGTTCGAGGTGCGCATGCTCCTGGAAGACAAAGTGCTGCGCCTGGCGATCCCCAACATGACCGAAGACACCTTCGCCCGCGCCGAAGGCATCTGCCAGGAGTTCGTCGGTGAAGACGACGTGGGCCGTTGGGCCGAATTGAACTGGCAACTGCATGCGTGCCTCTACGAGCCGGCGCAACGGCCGTTCATGGTGAGTCTGATTCGCTCGGTCCACGACAAGCTGGAGCGGTACTTGCGCATGCAGATGAGCCTGTCAGCCGGTAAGGACCGTGCCGATCATGAGCACCGGGAAATCATCAAGGCCTGCCGCGCCGGTGATGTCGAACGGGCCGTGGCGCTGCTGGACGAACACATCGCAGGAGTCTGCGAGACCTTGTTCAAGTTCCTGCCTTCCAGCCATTGATGGGCTGGCACTGTGCCGATTTCGTCATCGGC
The DNA here is from genome assembly GCF_057655955.1 of Pseudomonas sp. Soil_N_39. NCBI lineage: Bacteria > Pseudomonadati > Pseudomonadota > Gammaproteobacteria > Pseudomonadales > Pseudomonadaceae > Pseudomonas > Pseudomonas sp. Soil_N_39. Next base: position 128,594 of record NZ_JBDGLI010000008.1, on the reverse strand, counting down.
GACAGATAAAACCATCAAGCCGTCCCCCCTGGACGCGGGCCACGCTTGCCGTTACTCATCTGAACGGACGTGGCCCTCCCATGAAACGTATCACTGTGATCGATTCCCACACCGGCGGCGAGCCGACCCGACTGGTCACCGACGGCTTTCCTGACCTGGGCCTGGGCAGCATGGCCGAGCGCAAGCAACGCCTGGCCACGGAGCATGACGCGTGGCGCACCGCCTGCGTGCTGGAACCCCGGGGCAGCGATGTGCTGGTGGGGGCGCTGCTCTGTGAGCCGGTGGACCCAAGCGCCTGTGCCGGCGTGATCTTTTTCAATAACAGTGGCTACCTGGGCATGTGCGGCCACGGCACCATCGGGCTGGTGGCGTCACTGGCCCACCTGGGCAGGATCGGCCCCGGCGTGCACAGTATCGAAACCCCGGTGGGCACGGTACAGGCCACCTTGCACGAAGACCGCTCGGTCAGCGTGCGCAACGTACCGGCCTACCGTTACCGCCAGGCGCTGGCCCTGGAGGTGCCGGGCATCGGCCAGGTAGTCGGCGATGTGGCCTGGGGCGGCAACTGGTTTTTCCTGATCGCCGAACATGGCCAGCGGGTGGCCGGCGATAACCTCGACGCGTTGACCGCCTACACCTACGCCGTGCAGCAAGCCTTGGAGCAGCAGGGTTTTCGCGGTGAGGACGGCGGCCTGATCGACCACATCGAACTGTTTGCCGATGACCCGCACGCCGACAGCCGCAACTTCGTGCTCTGCCCGGGCAAGGCCTATGACCGCTCCCCTTGCGGCACCGGCACCAGCGCCAAACTGGCGTGCCTGGCGGCCGATGGAAAACTGCAACCCGGGCAGATCTGGCACCAGGCCAGTGTGATTGGCAGCGAGTTCGAGGGCTCCTACGAACGCTTGGGCGAGCGCATCGTGCCGACCATTCGCGGCCGTGCCTACATCAGTGCCGAAACCACCCTGATCATCGAAGCGGATGACCCGTTCGCCTGGGGCATACGTCCGTGAGCGAGGGCCATGTCGCCGACGTGATCATCATCGGCGCGGGCATCATTGGCGCGGCCTGTGCCCAGGCATTGGCCCAGCGCAATCTGAATGTGTTGGTGCTGGACGCCGGTTGGCACGGGGCCACGGCGGCCGGCATGGGACATCTGCTGGTGCTGGATGACAACCCGGCGGAATTGGCACTCAGTCAATACTCCCTGCAACGCTGGCGCGAACTGGCCCCGGCACTGCCCGAGGCCTGCGCCTGGCGCAACAACGGCACCTTGTGGCTGGCGGCCAATGCCGAGGAAATGGCCGTGGCCCACACTAAGTACCTGAACCTGGTGGCCCATGGCGAAGCCTGTGAATTGATCGGCCAAGCCACCCTGCACCAGCGTGAACCCGAACTGCGCCCAGGGCTGGAAGGCGGATTGCTGATCAGGGGCGACGGCATCCTCTACGCCCCGGCAGCCGCCCGCTGGATGCTGGACGCGCCTAACATCCGCCAGCAACGGGCACAGGTCAGCGAAATCGACGGCGCTCGCGTACGCCTCGATGATGGGCGCTGGTTGAGCGCCGAGGCGGTGGTCCTCGCCAATGGCATCCAGGCCACCGAGTTATGCCCGGAACTGCCGATCGAGCCGAAGAAAGGCCACCTGCTGATCACCGACCGCTACCCCGCCACCGTCACCCACACCTTGGTGGAGCTGGGCTACGTCACCAGTGCCCATAACGCCAGCGGACCGTCGGTGGCGTGCAATATCCAGCCACGCCCGACCGGGCAATTGTTCATCGGTGCCTCGCGGCAGTTCGGCACCGTCGACCCGCAGGTGGAAGGCTGGATGCTGGCGAAGATGCTCAAGCGTGCCGTCGACTACATGCCTGGGCTGGCGCATCTGAACGGCATCAGGGCCTGGACCGGTTTCCGCGCAGCAAGCCCCGACGGCTTGCCCCTGGTGGGCCGACATCCGCAGCGCACGGGACTGTGGCTGGCGGTCGGTCACGAAGGCCTGGGCGTCACCACCGCGCCCGCGACGGCCGACCTGCTGGTGACGCAGTTGTTCGACGAGACCTCGCCATTGCCCGCGCAGCCTTACCTGCCGCAGCGTTTCCTCGGAGAACCCGCCCATGCCTGAAGCCCGACACAATTCCCCTGTTTGCTCCGGGGATAGGGTTAACCCCGTGGCGAGGGAGCTTGCTCCCGCTGGGGCGCGAAGCGGCCCTGTTTTGGGTCTGCTGCGCAGCCCAGCGGGAGCAAGCTCCCTCGCCACAGGTTCTGGGGGCGCTCAAGACATCCGCTTCACCAAGGAGGATTGGCCCCATGCCTGACCTATTTCTGGACGGCCGCCCGCTGTCAGTCGCCCATGGCACCAGCGTCGCGGCGGCATTGGCGTTGGGCGCGGACGGTTGCAGTCGTACCTCGGTCAGCGGCCAGCGCCGTGCTCCGTTGTGCGGCATGGGCGTCTGCCAGGAATGCCGGGTGTTGATCGACGGTCGTCGCCGCCTGGCTTGCCAGACCTTGTGCCTCGATGGCATGCACGTGCAGACCCGACCATGAACGAAACCACCGACCTGCTGATCATCGGCGCCGGCCCCGCCGGCATGGCCGCCGCCCTCGCGGCGGCAAGCAGCGGTGCGCGCATCGTGCTGCTGGACGACAACCCGCTGCCCGGCGGGCAGATCTGGCGCGACGGCCCCCAGGCCAATCTGCCCAGCGCCGCCCGACGCCTGCGCGATCAACTGCACACCTGCGCCAACGTACGCTGCCATGCCGGCACCCGCGTGATCGCCTGCGCCGGGGATAAAACCTTGCTGGTGGAAGATGCCGAGCGCGGTTGGCAGATCCGCTACGAGCGCTTGATTCTCTGTACCGGTGCCCGTGAGCTGCTGTTGCCGTTTCCCGGCTGGACACTGCCCGGCGTGACCGGCGCCGGCGGGTTGCAGGCGCTGATCAAGGGCGGCTTGCCGGTGCGCGGCGAACGGTTGGTCATCGCCGGCAGCGGCCCCTTGCTGCTGGCCAGTGCCGCCACGGCAACACATCAGGGCGCACAGGTGCTGCGCATCGCCGAGCAGGCCCGTCGCGGCGCCGTGGCTGGTTTCGCCGCGCAATTGCCACGCTGGCCGGGGAAGTTTTTCCAAGCGTTCAGTCTGTTCGACCGGCATTACCGCACCGACACCCATCTGGTAGAGGCGCTCGGACGGGAGCGGCTGGAGGGCGTGCGCCTGCAACAGCAAGGCAAGATGATTGAACTGGCCTGCGACCGACTCGCCTGCGGTTTCGGGCTCGTTCCCAATACCCAGTTGGGCCAGGCCCTGGGCTGCGCGGTGGAGGACCAGGCGCTGGCGGTTGACGCCTGGCAAGCGACCTCGCGCCGTGAACATTACGCCGCCGGTGAGTGCACCGGTTTCGGCGGCAGCGAACTGGCGCTGGTGGAAGGCGCCATCGCCGGGCATGCTGCAGTTGGTAATAGCGCCGCCGCCCAACTGCTGTGGCCGCGTCGTGCACGTTGGCAGGGTTTCGCCCGGGCCTTGAACACGGCCTTCGCCCTCGATCCACGGCTCAAGAACCTGGCCACGGCGGACACCCTGGTCTGCCGCTGCGAGGACGTGCCCTATGGCGAACTGGCTGGCCATGACAACTGGCGCGAAGCAAAACTGGCAAGCCGTTGCGGCATGGGCGCCTGCCAGGGCCGAGTCTGCGGCGCCGCCCTGGAACACCTGTTCGGCTGGACACCGCCCACCCCTCGCCCACCCTTCAGCCCGGCGCGGATCGAAACCCTGCTGAACCTGGAAGAAACCCCACCCTCCTGACCTCAACACACATCCCACTCTGACCTGCCTAGTCATACAACCTGCACTCACCGCAATTCCCTGTGGGAGCTGAGCTTGCTCGCGATAGCGGTGGGCCAGTTGATAGAGATGCTGCCTGTGCCGCCGTCATCGCGAGCAAGCTCGGCTCCCACAGGGGATTGTCATACCCCCCAGATCTGTGAACACACCGGAACCCTGTGGGAGCGAGCTTGCTCGCGATAGCGGCGTGACACGCACCACATTTTCGACTGACACTCCGCCATCGCACCCACAAAAAAGACAACGCCGGCCATGTACCCCTCGCTCACTTCCCTAGCCCCCTGCGACCTCGACACCCTGCTACGCAGCCTGCAGCCCATCGCCCCGCTACTGGACACCCTCGCGGACGTGGTGTTTTTCATCAAGGACCAGCAGGCCCGCTACGCCTTCGTCAACCAGACCCTGGCCCGGCGCTGCGGTTTCAAACACAGCGGAGACCTGCTGGGCCTCACTGCCGAACAAGTGTTCCCCGAACGCTTCGGCCCGCTGTACACCGAGCAGGACCGGCGGGTGCTGGCCAGCGGGCGGGAGTTGGCCGACCAGCTCGAACTGCATTTGTATTACGGCAACCAGCCCGTATGGTGCCTGACCCACAAGCTCGCCCTGCATGACCCAAACGGCCAGATCGTCGGCCTTGCCGGCATTTCCCGCGACCTGCAACTGCCGCAATCGAACCACCCGGCGTTTCACAAACTGGCGGCGGTGGACGCCCATATCAAGCAGCACTTCGCCCGCCCCATCAGCCTTGCCGAGCTGACCGCCATCGCCGAATTGTCGGTGGCGCAGCTGGAACGGCACTGCAAACGCATCTTCCAACTCACACCACGGCAAATGATTCACAAGGCAAGGCTGGAAGAAGCCTCGCGACTGTTGCTCGACAAGGACCTGCCGATCACCGAGATCGCCCTGCGCTGCGGTTACACCGATCACAGCGCCTTCAGTCGCCAGTTCCGCGCCCTGACCAGCCTGTCACCCAGCCAATATCGGGAGAATCAGGGCTAAGTCATGTTCCCTGATGGGGCGCCAAGCCCCGTGGTTGCTCCCATCTGTAACACCCGTCACCAACGTTGCACCGTGCCTTGGTGTGGCACGGTCCTGCAGGAAAGCCTCTAGATCAGCGTTCCGGTGGAATTGCCAGAACTGAACCCCAAACAGGCACGCCGATTGCTTATTTAATATCGTATACGAAATCCTCAATACGATATCTCACCGCATTTATTCGACAGCGAGGCATTTATGAAAAACCCTGCATTGGCCGTAGCCCTCAGCGTTGTCCTCACCCCGCTTTTCATTGCCCCCGCCCACGCCGACAAGCTCGACGACATCATCGGCTCCGGCAAACTGCGCTGCGCCGTGACCCTGGACTTCCCACCCATGGGCTTTCGTGATGAAAAAAACAACCCGGCGGGCTTCGACGTGGACTATTGCCACGACCTGGCGAAGGTCCTCGGCGTCGAGGCCGAAGTGGTGGAGACCCCATTCTCCGACCGAATCCCCGCGCTGCTGTCCGGCCGCGCCGACGTCATCGTCGCCTCCACCTCCGACACCTTGGAGCGAGCCAAGACCGTCGGCCTGACCGTGCCCTACTTCGCCTTCCAGATGGTGGTGCTGACCCGCGACAACACCGGCATCAACAGCTACGCCGACCTCAAGGGCAAGGCCTTGGGTAACACCAGCAGCACCTACGAAGCCATCGCCCTGGAGAAGGACCAGAAGAGCTGGGGCAGCGGCAGCTTCCGCGCCTACCAGTCGCAGAACGACACTCTGCTGGCCGTCGCCCAGGGGCACATCGACGCCACCGTGGTGACCAACACCGTGGCCGCCGCGACCATCAAGTCGGGCAAGTACAAGGGCCTGAAGATCGCCGGTGACGCGCCCTACGTCATCGACTACGTGTCCCTCGGCGCCAAGCGCAGCGAGTACGGCTTGCTCAACTACCTCAACCTGTTCGTCAACCAGCAGGTGCGCACGGGCCGCTACAAGGAGCTGTTCGTCAAATGGGTCGGCACCGACATCCCGCCGGCCAACCTGACCGTTCCCCAGGTCTACTACTGAGGATCGGCGCATGCCAAGCACGCCTGTCCGTGTGAAAGGCCGCAGCCTGGTGGAGGGTGCCGCCCAGGGCGCCCTGCTGTTCGCCGAGGTGGGGCTGAGCTTCTGGGGCGGGGTCGATCCAGCCAGCGGCGAGGTCATCGACCGCCACCATCCCTTGAGTGGGGAGCGCCTGGCCGGGCGCGTATTGGCGATTCCCAGCGGACGCGGCTCCTGCACCGGCAGCAGCGTCTTGATGGAGCTGATCAGCAACGGCCACGCCCCCGCAGCCCTGGTGCTGGCCGAAGCCGATGAAATCCTGACCTTGGGCGTGCTGGTGGCGCAGGTGATTTTCCAGCGTTCGCTGCCGGTGTTGTGCGTAGGACATGAGGCCTTCAATGGGTTGCGCGGCCAGGGTTTTGTCCGCCTTGAAGGCGACGTCCTGACCCTCACCGGGCGCCGCCCCAACGACGGTTGGCAAGGTTCGGACGCAGTGTCGCAGCCGCCTACCGCCTCGACCCTGGCGCTGACCGAACAAGACCGGGCATTGCTCGACGGCAGCCATGGCAAGGCCGCCCAAGTGGCGATGCAGATCGTGCTGCGCATGGCCGAGATCCAGGGCGCCACGCAGTTGCTGGACGTGACCCAGGCCCACATCGACGGCTGCATCTACACCGGCCCGGCCAGCCTGCGCTTTGCCGAGCAACTGGTGCAGTGGGGCGCGCAGGTGCGCATCCCCACCACCCTCAATGCCATCTCCGTGGACCAGCGGCGCTGGCGCGAGCTGGGCGTCGAACCGGCCCTGGGAGAGCCGGCCAGTGCCTTGGGCGACGCCTACATGGCGATGGGCGCCCAACTGAGTTTCACCTGTGCGCCCTACCTGCTGGACACCGCGCCAAAGACCGGCGAGCAAATCGTCTGGGCCGAATCCAACGCGGTGGTCTATGCCAACAGCGTGCTGGGCGCTCGCACGCAGAAGTACCCGGACTTCCTCGACATCTGTATCGCCCTGTGCGGGCGAGCCCCCTTGTCCGGCTGCCATCTCGACGACCCGCGCAAGGCCCAACTGATTGTCGACGTGCCGGCGCTGGGCAAGGTCGATGACAGCTTCTATCCGCTGTTGGGCTATCACATCGGCAGCCTGGCCGGCCGGCGCGTTCCGCTGATACGCGGCCTGGAACACGCCGCGCCGAGCCTGGACGACCTCAAGGCCTTCGGCGCCGCGTTCGCCACCACCAGCGCCGCGCCGCTGTTTCACATTGCCGGGGTGACACCGGAAGCCCTCGACCCGGCCGAGGTCCTGGAGCGCGACGTCGCGTTGCCGCGGGAAAGCGTCGACGCCGCGGGGCTGCTTGCCAGTTGGCGCGAGCTCAACAGCGCCCGGGACAACTGGGTGGACGTAGTCTCACTGGGCAATCCGCATTTCTCCCTCAGCGAATTCGCCGCCCTCGCGACCTTGTGCGCGGGCCGGGTCAAGCATCCGTATGTGGTGCTGGCGATCACTTGCGGCCGGGCGGTGCTGGAACAGGCCCGCAAAGCCGGGTATCTGATCGCCATCGAGGCCTTCGGCGCGGTGCTGGTAACCGACACTTGTTGGTGCATGTTGGGTGAGCCGGTGATCCCGCCCCAGGCCACCACGCTGATGACCAACTCCGGTAAATACGCCCACTACGCACCCGGCCTGGTCGGTCGCGGGGTGCACTTTGCCGCCCTCGCCGATTGCGTCGAGGCCGCGTGCACCGCCGCGACTCGCGGCCAGCCGCCGACGTGGCTGCAACCCTCCGCCCGCACCGGGAGCCCGACCCATGTTTGACTACAGCTTCCAATGGCGCCCGGCCTTGCGCGCCCTGCCCGACATGCTCGCCGGGGCCTGGGTGACCTTCGAGACCGCCGCGCTGTCGATGATCTTCGGCGTGCTGATCGCCCTGGTGCTGACAGTGATGCGCCAGGCCCCGAATCGCGTGCTGCGGGGTGTGGGCAATGGCTGGGTGTCCATCGCCCGCAACACGCCTTCGCTGTTCCAGATCTACATCCTCTACTTCGGCCTCGGCTCCCTCGGGCTGCACGTCAGTTCCTGGCTGGCCTTGCTGGCCGGGATCACCTTCAACAACGCCGGCTACCTGGCGGAAAACTTTCGCGGCGGCCTCAAGGCCGTGCCCGGTACGCAAATGCGCGCCGCCCGCTCCCTGGGGATGAGCGCCTTCCAGGCCTACCGGATGATCATCGTCCCGCAGCTGTTGCGCATCGTCTTCTACCCGTTGACCAACCAGATGGTCTGGGCGGTGCTGATGACGTCCCTGGGGGTTGTGGTCGGCCTGAACAACGACCTCACCGGTGTCACCCAGGAATACAACGTCAAGACCTTCCGCACTTTCGAATACTTCGCCCTCGCGGCGGTGCTGTATTACCTGATCGCCAAGCTGATCGTCGGGCTGGCCCGGCTGTTGTCCTGGCGCTTGTTTCGTTATTGAGGAGGGTGGGACATGTTTTCTACAAGCCTCAGCGTTAACGACCTGCTGTATTTGCTCGAGGGGGCCTGGGTCACGCTGCAACTGACGGTGTGGTCGATCCTGCTGGGCACCCTCGCCGGCTTGCTGTTCGGCCTGTTGCGGGCGTTGTTGCCGCGCGCCAGCCTGCCACTGGCCTGGCTGCTGGACGTGTTTCGCAGTGTGCCGCTGCTGATCCAGTTCGTGCTGTTCAACTCCCTCAAGAGTATCGCCGGCCTGAACCTCAGCGCCTTTGCCGTCGGTTGCATCGTCCTCGGGATCTACGCCGCCGCGTACTTCACCGAGATCGTTCGAGGGGGCGTGCTGGCGGTGCCGTTGAGCACCCGCCGGGCCAGTCGGTCGCTGGGCCTGAGCTATGTGCAGGACCTGCGTTTCATTGTCCTGCCGATTGCCACGCGGGTGGCCTTTCCCGGCTGGCTGAACCTGGTGCTGGGGGTGATGAAGGACACCGCGCTGGTGATGTGGATCGGCATCGTCGAATTGCTGCGGGCCTCGCAAACCATCGTCACGCGCATTCAGGAACCCCTGCTGGTGCTGTGCATCGCGGGCCTCATTTACTACGTCATGAGCCTGGTGGTTGCCCGTCTCGGCGCACGCCTGGAAAGAAGGTGGCAGGAAAATGATTGAGATCGAAAACGTGCACAAATCCTTCGGTGACCTGGAAGTGGTCAAGGGTGTGAGCCTGACGGTGGACAAGGGCGAAGTGGTGTCGATCATCGGCGGTTCGGGCTCGGGCAAGTCGACCCTGTTGATGTGCATCAATGGTCTGGAGCCGATCCAGAAAGGCAGCATTCGCGTGGACGGTATCGAGGTCCATGACCGCGCCACCGACCTTAATCGCCTGCGGCAGAAGATCGGCATCGTGTTCCAGCAATGGAACGCCTTCCCCCACCTGACCGTACTGGAAAACGTCATGCTCGCGCCGCGCAAGGTGTTGGGCAAGAGCCGCCAGGATGCCGAGGCGCTGGCGGTGAAGCAGCTTGAACACGTGGGCCTGGGGGACAAGCTCAAGGCCTTCCCCGGCAAGCTTTCCGGCGGCCAGCAGCAGCGCATGGCGATCGCCCGGGCGCTGGCGATGTCGCCGGACTACATGCTCTTCGACGAAGCCACCTCGGCCCTCGACCCGCAACTGGTGGGTGAAGTGCTGGACACCATGCGCATGCTCGCCGAAGACGGCATGACCATGGTGCTGGTGACCCACGAGATCCGCTTCGCCCGGGACGTATCCGACCGCGTGGCGTTCTTTTGCAATGGCCGGGTCCATGAGATCGGGTCACCGGACCAGGTGATTGGTCATCCGGTGCAGCCGGAGACGGCGGCTTTTCTCAAGTCAGTGAAATAGCGGATGGCCCCATCGCGAGCAAGCTCGCTCCCACAGGGTTGCGCGGCGTACACAAAAACAATGTGGGAGCGAGCTTGCTCGCGATGAGGCCCAACCAGACAACACAAGGATTTGACTCATGCGCTCATCGAAAATCATCCATGTAGTCAGTTGCCACGCCGAAGGCGAAGTCGGCGATGTGATCGTCGGCGGCGTCGCCCCACCACCCGGCGCCACGGTGTGGGAGCAGTCACGCTGGATCGCCCAGGACCAGACCCTGCGCAACTTCGTCCTCAACGAGCCCCGTGGTGGCGTGTTCCGCCACGTCAACCTGCTGGTGCCGGCCAAGGATCCGCGGGCGCAAATGGCCTGGATCATCATGGAACCGGCCGACACCCCGCCGATGTCCGGCTCCAACTCGCTGTGCGTCGCCACCGTGTTGCTGGACAGCGGCATCCTGCCGATGACCGAACCCCAGACCCGCCTGGTACTGGAAGCGCCGGGCGGCCTGATCGAAGCGGTGGCCGACTGCCACGATGGCAAGGTGCAACGGGTGGAGATCAAGAACGTGCCCTCCTTCGCCGACCGCCTCGATGCCTGGATCGAAGTCGAGGGGCTGGGGTCGCTGCAGGTGGACACTGCCTACGGCGGCGACAGCTTCGTCATCGTCGACGCCCAGCGCCTGGGTTTTGCTATCCGTCCTGATGAAGCGGCCGAATTGGTGGCCGTGGGGCTGAAAATCACCCGGGCCGCCAACGAACAACTGGGTTTTGTCCATCCTTTGAACCCGGACTGGTCGCATATCTCGTTTTGCCAGATCGCCGCGCCCATCGTCCAGGAGAACGGCATCGCCACTGGCGCCAACGCCGTGGTGATCCAGCCCGGCAAGATCGACCGCTCCCCCACCGGCACCGGCTGCTCGGCGCGCATGGCGGTGCTGCACGCCAAGGGTTTAATGCACGTGGGCGAGCGGTTTATCGGTCGCTCGATCATCGGCTCCGAATTCCACTGCCGCATCGACTCACTGACCGATGTGGCCGGACGCCCGGCGATTTACCCGTGCATCGCCGGGCGGGCGTGGATCACCGGGACTCATCAACTGTTGCTCGACCCGGCCGATCCGTGGCCGCAGGGGTATCGGCTTTCGGATACCTGGCCGGGCGCATGACTTCCAGATTTTCACACAGCCCTGTGGGAGCAAGGCTTGCCCGCGATGAAGATGACGCGGTCTTCCAGGGGAACCGAGGTGCCTGCATCGCGAGCAAGCTTTGCTCCCACAAATGCCTTCGCCACAAACCATTAACAATCGGAGACAACCCATGAGCAAACGTATCAACTGGAGCGGCGTGTTCCCTGCCGTCACCACTCAATTCAACGACGACTTCTCCATCAACCTGGAAAAAACCCACCAAGTGATTTCCAACGTCATCCGCGATGGCGTTTCCGGCCTGGTGGTCTGCGGGTCGGTGGGGGAAAACACCTCCCTGAGCGCCGAGGAAAAAATCGCCGTGACCGAAGTGGCGGTGGACGCCTCCCGTGGTCGCGTGCCAGTGATCTGCGGCGTGGCCGAGTTCACCAGCGTGCAGGCCGCCAAGGTCGCCAACGCGGTGCGCAAGGTCGGTGTCGACGGGGTGATGCTGATGCCGGCGCTAGTCTACGGCTCCAAACCCTTCGAGACCGCCGAGCATTTCCGCTACGTGGCCCGCCACGCCGATGTGCCGTTGATGGTCTACAACAACCCGCCGATCTACAAGAATGACGTGACACCGGACATCCTGATTTCCCTGGCCGATTGCGACAACGTGGTGTGTTTCAAGGACTCCTCCGGCGACACCCGGCGTTTCATCGACGTGCGCAATGAAGTCGGTGACCGTTTTGTGTTGTTCGCAGGCCTGGACGATGTGGTGCTGGAAAGCCTTGCCGTGGGCGCCGAAGGTTGGGTCTCGGGCATGTCCAACGTGTTCCCGAAGGAGGGCGAAACCATTTTCCGCCTGGCGCGCGCCGGCCGCTTCGCCGAGGCGATGCCGATCTACGAATGGCTGATGCCGATCCTGCACCTGGACGCCCGCGCCGACCTGGTGCAATGCATCAAGCTGTGCGAAGCCATCGCCGGCCGCGGCAGCGCCCTCACCCGCCCACCTCGCCTGGCCTTGCCAGAAGAAGATCGAGTGTATGTGGAGCAGATCATGGCCAAGGCCATGGCCAATCGGCCGGTGTTGCCGGATGTGGGGCTTTGACCCCAAGGCCTGGCGCTAACCGGCGGTGATAATGCCGCCGCCATCGCGAGCAAGCTCGCTCCCACAGGGATTTGTGGTGAATACGCGATAGTGAGGCCATGCAATTCACACTGTGGGAGCGAGCTTGCTCGCGATAGCGGTCTGTCTGAATCGACTATGCTGGATAGGCCGCCATCATCGCGAGCAAGCTCGCTCCCACAAGGATTCAAGGTATCCCATGAATTATTTCCTGGCTCAGGCCCTGAACAATCAATGGGCCAACCACAGGCTGCTCGGCGCCTGCGCGCAGTTGAGCGAGGCCGACTACGCCGCGCCGCGCACGGGATTCTTCCCGTCCATCCAAGCCACGCTTTGCCACATCCTGGAAGTGGACCGCTATTACCTCACCGCCCTGGAAGGCGACCGGGACGGCCAGATAAAAGACTTTTCCGAGACCCTGGCCTTTGCCCAACTGATGCACAACCAGACCCGAACCGACCAGCGGCTGGTGGCGTTCTGCGAAGCCCTGCGGGAAGACGACCCCGCCCGCTCCGTCGACCTGGTGCGTGCCGACGGTGTGGTGCGCGAACGAATCGACCGGCTGCTGTTGCACCTGTTCGAACATCAGATCCATCATCGTGGACAAGTCCACGCCATGCTCAGCGCCACCCACGTCGAGCCACCCCAACTCGATGAGTTTTTTCTCGATTGCGACCGTCGGTTCCGCGAAGACGAGGAACAGTTGCTTCAACTCGATGAACGGCGGGTCTGGCGCGAATACCTGCCCGGTTGAACCGGCCACCCAAAGGAGACCTTGCCATGAACGTTATCCTTCGTTGCATCGGTTTGGCGTTGATGCTGATCACCACCGCAGCACTCGCTCACCACGGCTGGAGCGAATACGACGCCAGCAACCCCTTGGAACTCGACGGCACCATCAAGGAAGCCGGGTATTCCCATCCCCATGGCTACGTGCGCCTGCAGACCACCGACAAAACCTGGACCGTCGTGCTGGCCCCGCCTTCACGCATGGAGAATCGGGGGCTGACCAAAGACATGCTCAAAGCGGGTAACCGCGCCACCGTGGTCGGCTATGCGAACCGCAACAAACCCGACGAATTACGCGCCGAACGCATCATCATCGGCGACAAGACCACCGAGTTGCGCTGATGCAGGCTTCCCAGGCAGGCTCAACCCAAGGCTGGATGGACCGGTTGGCCGACTCGTCCCTGGGGTTGGCCATGCGCAGCGAGCTGTGGCTCTATCCGCTGGTGGAAGTGGTGCACATCGTCGGCTTTTCGATATTGGTGGGCGCGGTGGTGATGTTCGACCTGCGCCTACTCGGGCTGTCCAAGGGCATCGCCGTGACCGCGCTGGCCCGCCACCTGCTGCCCTGGGCCGTTGCGGCCCTGCTGTTGATCGTGCCTGCCGGGTTGATGATGTTCAGTGCGCATCCCCATGACTTTGCCGGCAACAACGTCTTCATTCTCAAGCTTTGCCTGATCGCGGCGGCGGGCCTCAATGCCCTGTTGTTTCACGTTGGAGCCTACCGTTCGGTCGAGCAATGGAACACCGGCCACAAGGCGCCGGGCGTGGCCAGACTTCAAGCACTGCTATCCATGGCGCTATGGGTCTCGGTCATTCTCTGCGGTCGATTGCTGGCCTATACCTGAACTACACCTGAGCTACACCTGGAAAAAAAGGCGATGGCCGCTGCCGGCCATCGCCAAATCGCCCACCCGGGCGCTCTCAGATCCGTGCGGGAGACACGATGATCTTCACGTTGTGCTCCTTGTTGTTCACCAGCTCCTCGAAGCCCTGCCCGACGATCTCCTCCAACTGGATGCGCCCGGTCACCAGCGGCGAGATGTCCAAGCGTCCGTCGGCGATGAAGGCAATCACATCGGCGAACTCACCGTTGTAGGCCAGCGCGCCAAGCACCTGCTTTTCGGTGGAGACCAGGTCAAAGAAGTTGAACTCGCTCGGTTCCTCGAAAATACCCACCAACACACACTTGCCAGCCTTGCGGATCAGGTCGATGGCGAACTTGGCGGTGTGCTTGTTGCCAATGCATTCGAAACTGACATCGGCCCCCAGGCCAGCGGTCAGCCGGCGGACTTCAGCCAGGGCATCACACTCGTTCGGATCGATCACGTGGCTGGCGCCGACTTCCAGAGCCTTGGCCTTGCGCGCACCGGACATTTCCAGGGCGATCACCTGGGCCGCGCCGGCCGCCTTGGCGCACATGATGGTGCACAGGCCGATGGTCCCGGCACCGACCACCACGACGTTCTGGCCCAGCAGGCTGCCGGCCTTTTTCACCGCATGCATGCCCACCGCCAACGGCTCGATCAACGCACCGGCCTCGGTCGGAAAGTCGGCGGGCAGTTTGTAGAGCAGGTTCGCCGGCACGTTGACCAGTTCCGCGAACGCACCGTTGTTCATCAGCCCAGTGAAGGCCAGGTTTTCGCAGATGTTGTAGAGCCCATGGGTACAGTAATAACAAGTGCCGCAGTGCTGGCAGGCGTCCGCCGCCACGGGCTCGCCGACACTGAAACCCTCGACGCCGGCGCCCAGTTCGACAATCTCGCCGCAGAACTCATGGCCGAGGATGCATTGGCCCTTGATCCCGGTCAGCGGGTGTGGCGCGTCCACCGGGATAAATACTGGCCCGGCCACGTATTCATGCAGGTCAGAGCCACAGATACCGCACCATTGCACACGGATCTGCACCCAACCGGCAGGCGGCGCAACCGGCAGTGGCACGTCTTCGACGCGGATGTCGTTGCGGCCATGCCAGACGGCGGCGCGCATGCTGCGGGTCGGCTTGATTGAAACGTTCATAACGTTACCTCCAGAATGTTCAGGGACGATGACACCTGCCACCGCCCACTTGATCAGTGCTGCTCGATGAACCCGAGGATCAGCCGGTTGACCTGCTCGGCCGCTTCCATCTGCACCATGTGCCCCTGGCCGGAAAGCACTTCGACCTGGGCACTCAACCCTTCGCTGTGGGCCACGGGGATGATTGCGTCGTCGCTGCCCCAGATCAGCAGGGTCGGTACGTGGCCGGCCTGCACCACTTCACGCAGGTCCATCTGCTGGCGACCGTCGACGAACAGCGTCGCGGACAGTTGCCGCAGGGCGGCGTCCACGCCTTCCAGGCGCTTGTACTTGAGCATGTCGTCGAGCATCTGCCGGTTGACCAGCTCGGCATTGGAGAACAGTTGCATCAGTGGCGGCTTGAGGGCGTTGCGGTTGGCCGCTTCGACGAAAGCTTGCAGGTAGCTGCCGTTGATCTCCGTCCCCAACCCGGCGCTGCCGATCAAGGTCAGCGACCGAACCCGCTGGGGCATCAAGCGCGCGACATTCAGCGACACCGCCCCACCCATGGAATGCCCCACCAGGTGCACAGCGTTGATGTCCAGGTGATCGAGCAAGGCCAGCACCACGCCGCTCAGCTCGTTCAGGTCGCCACGTTGCAGGGTTTTCGACGATTCGCCATGGCCCGGCAGATCCAGGGCAATGACCCGTCGCCCGGCAGCCAGTGCTTCATGGTTGAACAGCCAGTTGTTCAGGTCGCCGCCGAAACCGTGCACCAGCACCAGCGGCGTGCCGCCCTCGCCGCGCTCGAAATAGCGGATCACCCGGCCGTCCAGCTCGACTTTCTGCGGTTTCGGGCCGCGGTCTTCATCGGCCGCGTCACCGGGCACGAAGTTGGATTGGAACTGCTCGATGACGGCGTCGATCTCGGCCTCGCTGGCCTCGCCCTCAACGACGATACCGAGCAAGGCGCCGACCGCCAGAGTTTCATCCTGGTGGGCGATTTGTCGGCGTAAGATTCCAGAGAACGGCGCCTCGACGCTGCTGGAGATTTTGTCGGTCTCGACGTCCATCACTTCCTCGCCCTTGGTGATGGCCTGGCCCTCCTCCTTGAGCCAGGCATCGACCCGGCCCTCGGTCATCGACAGGCCCCACTTGGGCATGGTCAGGGTAAAAATCTGGCTCATCAGCGCTTGCTCCACTCGATCACGTTGAGCACGGCTTTTTCGATCTTCGCCGCGTCAGGGATGTACAGGTCTTCCAGGGCATCGGAGAACGGCACCGGGGTGTGCGGCGCGGTGACCATTTCGATCGGCGCCTTGAGTGCGCCAAAGGCTTTTTGCGCCACCAGCGCGGAAATATCGGTAGCCATGGAGCAACGCGGGTTGGCCTCGTCGATCACCACCAGGCGTCCGGTCTTCTCGACACTTTCCAGGATGCTGTCCTCGTCCAGCGGGCTGGTGGTGCGCAGATCGATCACTTCGCAGTCAATGCCGCGCCCCGCCAGGCTGCGTGCGGCGTCCATCGCGGTGTTGACCAGCCGCCCGTAGGACACCAGGGTCACGTCCTTGCCGTCGCGCAGGAAGTTGGCCTCGCCGAACGGTACGGTGTAGAGCTCTTCCGGCACGTCACCCTGCATGCTGTAGAGCAACTTGTGCTCACAGAAGATCACCGGGTCGTTGTCGCGGATCGCCTGGATCAGCAGGCCCTTGGCGTCGTAAGGCGATGACGGGCACACGACTTTCAGCCCCGGAATGTGCGTCCACAGGGACGTAAGCATCTGCGAATGCTGGGCGGCGGCGCGCAGGCCGGCGCCGACCATGGTGCGGATCACCAGGGGCGTGGAGGCCTTGCCGCCGAACATGTAGCGAAACTTCGCCGCCTGGTTGAGGATCTGGTCCAGGCAGCAGCCGGCAAAGTCGACGAACATCAGCTCGCACACCGGGCGCACGCCACAGGTGGCGGCGCCGACTGCCGCACCGACGTAGCCGATTTCCGACAGCGGCGTGTCCAGCACGCGCCCGGGGAACTGATCGTAAAGGCCCTTGGTGACGCCGAGCACGCCGCCCCAGGCATCGTTTTCACCGGGCGCGCCGGCACCACCGGCCACATCCTCACCCATGATGAAGACGCTTGAGTCGCGGCGCATTTCCTGGGCCAGGGCTTCGTTGATTGCCTGCTGATAGCTGATTTTTCTCGCCATGATGGGATTCTCTATTTTTGTTATTCAGGGGGGCGGTCAGGGATAGCTGACGTAGACGTCGGTCAGCAGGTCCGCCGCAGAGGGCTTGGGATCGGACTTGGCCTTGTACACGGCGTTTTCGATCAACAGGTCCACTTCCTTGTCGATCTGGTCCAACTGCTCGACGGTGAGCAAGCCGGCCCGGGTGGTGCGCTCGCGGAACTGCATCAGGCAGTCCTGGTTTTCGCGGAACTGCTTGACCTCGTCCGGCGCCCGATAGGTCTGGGCGTCGCCCTCGAAGTGGCCGTAGTAGCGGGTCAGCTTGACCTCGATCAGCGACGGCCCTTCCCCGGCACGGGCGCGTTCGACGGCGGCCCCGGCGGCTTCATGCACGGCAAAAAAATCGAAACCATCCACCGTCACCCCAGGCATGCCGAAGCCAGCCGCGCGGTCGGCGATGTGATCGCAGGCCACCGACCAATTGGAAGCGGTGGCTTCGGCGTAGCCGTTATTTTCCGCGACGAACAGGCACGGCAGGTTCCACACCGAGGCCATGTTCATGGCTTCGAACACCGCGCCTTCGTTGGAGCCGCCGTCGCCGAAAAACACCACGGCGACGCTGTCGGTGCCCTTGAGCCGGGCCGCCAGGGCAGCGCCCACCACCAGCGGCGCGCCGGCGCCGACAATGCCATTGGCGCCGAGCATGCCTTTCTCGAAGTCGGCGATGTGCATCGAGCCGCCCTTGCCTTGGCAGACGCCGGTTTTCTTGCCGTAGATCTCGGCCATCATCCCGTAGACGTCCACGCCCTTGGCGATGCAATGGCCGTGGCCACGGTGGTTGGACGCGATGCAATCGTCATCGCCCAGGTGGGCCATGACCCCGGCGGCCGACGCTTCTTCGCCGGCATACAGGTGGACGAAACCGGGAATCTCGCCCGTGGCGAACTCCACGTGCAGGCGCTCTTCAAAGGCGCGGATGGTGCGCATCACCTGGTAGGCGTGCAGCAGTTGATCGTGGGTGAGCGGTGTCGACATTTTTATTCTCCTGGGGTGTCTTCTTGAAGATTCAGAGGGTGTTGCGGGTGTTCGCGGCCGATGGCCAGCAAACGCTGTTGCGCGGCGTAGGCCAGCACCGCGTTGACGTCGATGCTCAGCGGGCCGCCGGCATCGAGGGTGACCGTGGGCCGGTCATGGACGTTGAATTCGATTTCCCGCTCGCCGTCCAAGGCCAAGGTGCCGCTGGAGAGCGATAGGCTGTGGGCGATGCCGGACTCCAAAGGGCCGGCGGCAAGCACCCCGCAGCCCTGCAACAGGCCGGGCGCGAGCGGCACCAGCAGCGCTTCGGGGGATTGCGGGTCGAGGCGCATCCAGGCGCCGCCCGGTGCCTGGCGTGACACCGGAAACCACAAGCCGCACAACGCCGACAGGCCAATGGATTGCGGTTCGGCGAAGGTCACGAAGACTTCGGCCAGGTCCTGTGCCCGACTGATGGCCCGGGCGCCGACAAAGCGCAGCGGCGACACGGCGACGTCCACCAGGGCAACTTCGCGCAGGCCACGTCCGGCATCGCAGACCAGCAAGCGCTTATTGCGACGCAAGCCGATCTGCGCCGGGATCCGCCCGCTGGCGTACAACCCACCGGCCAATCCGGCACTGGTGGCCTCGCGCAATTCAGGAAAGGCGTTGTTGGTGCCGGTGGACAGGGTCAACAATGGGATGTCCCCCACTTCGGCGGCCACCGCCTTGTGGGTGCCGTCGCCGCCGAGCACGGCGATCAGCGCCACCTCGCGCTCGGCCATCAGGCGCGCGGCCCGGCGGGTATCTTCGACGGTCTGGCGCAGGGTCAGGTCGAGAAACTCCAGGGCCGGCCAGTGGCTGCTGCGGGCCTGGCGGCTGTGGCTGTTCTTCAGCACGGCGGCGGCCATGCCGATCATGTCGGTGGGCATCAACACCTGCTCGATGCCGGTGGCGCCAAAAGCGGCCAGCAGGCGCTGGATCACCGAGACCTTGTCGGTGCTGGAAAACAGCCCGGCATTGGCGGTCAGGCGCCGTACATCACGGCCCGATGCGGGATTGGCGATGATGCCCACGGTCAGTGGCCGGCGGCTCATGGCGCCACCCTGGAAAGGACAGGCGAACGGTCTGGGCAACCAGACCCTGGGCAGGAAAACATAGACACCTCGTTGTTATTATTGGATGCCTCGCCGAAGCGGGCTCCAGAGGTAGAGCAAGGGCGGTGCCAGCTACGGAAAACATCCGGGAGATGGCCGGACCAGAGCGGTCAAGCCGTGTTCTTCGATGAGGCAAAGCGAGCCCCGGTGAGACGCGTCATGTCAGCCTGCACGAGGTGGCGGCGAGACGCTGAGACGTGGCGTCTCACCCCTGCCCGAATAATCCGTCGAGCTTGTCTGCACCCAGCGAACGGCGCTTAATGTGCGCACAACGACAAGAAGCTGAATCGGAGGCCCCATGCTTTCCGCTCACTCCCGGGCGCACGTGGATTGCGTCAGCCGCGTGGTGAAAAACGCGAACCAATTGCCACAACTGCCCGTCCCGGACCTGATCCTTGACTCCTGGCGCCGGTCCATGGAGCAACATCACCTGGACCCCGGTTCGCTGCAGGGCCCGCGCATCCTCTCCCAGGACGTGCTCAAGCAATGCCGTGAGCGCTCCGAGCTGTTCCTCAATATCGCCAGCGAAGAAGTGGCCCGCCTCCATGGCCGGGTCCGCGATGCCGACTACTGCGTGCTACTCACCGATGCCCAGGGCCAGACCATCGACTACCGGGTGGAAACCACGATCCGCAATGACTGCCGCAAGGCCGGGCTGTACCTGGGTACCTGTTGGTCGGAGGGTGAAGAAGGCACCTGCGGCGTGGCGGCGGTGCTCACGGGTAAGGCCCCGGTGACGGTGCACAAGCGTGATCATTTCCGCGCGGCGTTCATTGGCCTGACTTGCTCCGCCGCCCCGGTGTTCGACCCCCAGGGTGAATTGCTCGGGGTGCTGGATGTTTCGGCGGTGCGCTCGCCGGACGATCGCCGTTCGCAGCACCTGATCCGGCAAATGGTGGTGCAGAGCGCCCGGGAGATCGAACAGGCGTTTTTCATGAGCAGCGCCCAGGGTTACTGGGTGCTGCGGGCCCATCGCAACGCCGGCTACGTCGACAGCCAGCCGGACTTCCTGTTCGCCTGGGACGACGACGGTTGCCTGCAAGCCTTGAACCCGGCCGCCCGCCAATACCTGTTGCAACATTACGGGCAGTTGCCGCAACACATCGGCCAAGTCTTCGACCCGCAACGGCTGCACCGTGCCCGGGACGAAAGCCTCTGCCCCCTCGATCACGCGTTGCATGGCCGCTTGAGCGCGCCTCGCCAGCGCGCCAGCCCGCGTCCGCGAGTGGCGATGACGCCTGCCGAGATCGATCCGCGCCTGGCCGACAGCCTGCGCCTGGCGGTACGGGTCAAGGATCGCAACCTGCCGGTGCTGATCCAGGGCGAAACCGGTTCCGGCAAGGAAGTGTTCGCCCGGCAGTTGCACCAGGCCAGCCAGCGCCGTGATCGCCCTTTCGTGGCGTTGAACTGCGCCGCCATCCCCGAAAGCCTGATCGAGAGCGAATTGTTCGGCTACGTCGCCGGCGCCTTCACCGGGGCCTCGGCCAAAGGCATGCAGGGCTTGTTGCAACAAGCCGATGGCGGCACCTTGTTCCTGGATGAAATCGGCGACATGCCGCTGGCCTTGCAGACCCGCCTGTTGCGGGTGCTGGCCGAGGGTGAAGTGGCGCCGCTGGGGGCATCGCGCCGCAAGGCCGTGGATATTCAGGTGGTCTGTGCCACCCACCGCGACCTGGAGACCCTGGTGGCCGCCGGCGAGTTTCGTGAGGATTTGTACTTCCGCCTCGGCGGCGCGCGTTTCCAGCTACCGCCGTTGCGCGAACGCAGCGACCGGCTGGCGCTGATCAATCGGATTCTTGCCGAGGAGTCGGCGTTGTGTGGAGGGACGGTGCAACTGAGCGGCGCGGCGCTGGAATGCCTGCTCGGTTATCACTGGCCGGGCAATGTCCGCCAGTTGCGCCATGTGCTGCGCTACGCCTGCGCGGTGTGTGAAGCCAGTGTGGTTCAGCTCAGCCACTTGCCCGAGTCATTGCACAACAGGAACGCCGCCGATCAGGGACCGGAGCCGAGCGCCAGCCCGGAACGCCAGGCACTGCTCGATGCGCTGGTGCGCCACCGCTGGAAACCCACCGCCGCCGCCCGGGCCCTGGGCATTTCCCGGGCGACCCTGTATCGGCGGGTGCATCAGCACGGTATCGAGATGCCAGGCCGCAGCCCGGCCTGAGGCCTATCGGCGCGCCAGTTCATGACGGACACATTGCTCGTAGTAGGTCTGCTTGACCGCAGCCGGCTTGAGACGCGAAGCGCTGTTGTAGGTTTGCTCGGTAATGCCCAGGGCAGTCATGCGCATCCAGGGCCGGGGAAACTTGCGCACTTGCAACTTCTTGCGCGCGCCGTACAGGCTGACGCCAGACAACTTCGACGCCTGCGCACCCGCCGCGATGTCCGAACCCCAGCGGCACACCGATTGCTGGTTCTGCGTCAGCGCCCTGGCCTGGGCCTCAAGCGAGACGGCGGCCAGGAGAAACGTCGCTACGACCCACTTAGAAATACGCATAGGTTTGTCGCCCAACTTTCTGAAAGGAAAGAAGTTTGACTGTATGCAAATGAGCAAGGGGCCAGCATTTGCACGCCACTCTCGAATCTGCATGCAATCCTGTGGCGAGGGAGCTTGCTCCCTCGCCACGGGGAACGGCTTGCCTTCGCCATCTGCGATATCCATCCCCAAGTGGCCCATTAATCTAGAAATAGATAGAGAACATAGCTACAACACATTGAAATTAAACAATTTCTATCAACTCATTGGCTCATCTTCGCCTCCTGCAACAGTTGCTGGATCACCTGCTCCTGCTCGCCATAACGCCCTTCGCCAAAATGGCTGTAGCGCACCTGCCCCTTGGCATCGATGAAGTAATGGGCCGGCCAGTATTGATTGTTGAAGGCGCGCCAGATCGCATACTGGTTGTCGATCGCCACCGGGTAGTGGATGTCCAGCTTGCGCACCTGCTCACGCACGTTGTCGATGATCTTCTCGTAGCCGTATTCCGGGGTGTGGACACCGATCACCACCAGCCCGTCCTGTTCATACTTCTTCGCCCAACCGTTCACATAGGGCAAGGTGTGCTGGCAGTTGATGCAGTCGTAGGTCCAGAAGTCCACCAACACGACCTTGCCCCGCAGGGACTCGCTGTTCAGCGCAGGCGAGTTCAGCCATTGCACCGCACCGTCCAGCGAAGGCATGGTGCCCTGGGATTCGAGGGTCGGCATGGCGCTTGCGTCGGCCTTGCTCACCACATAGTCGATGGCCTTGGGCACGTTCTCCAGCAGGCTCTTTTCCAAGGTGGCCGATTGTTGAGACGACGTGGCCGCCAACAACCGGTCATCCGCCCCCGTGCCGATCGCCACGGCCGCCAGCAACACCGCCAGCCCCGTTCCCCGGCGCAACCAGGTGGTGATCGGCAGTGAGAGTTTCAAGCGCCCGACCAGACCACGCCCGGCCAGGATCAGGGTGCCCAGGGACAAGGCGCTGCCCAGGCCATAGGCGAGCAACAACAGGCTGGTTTGTGCGCTGGCACCTTGCAGCATGGCGCCGGTCAGGATCACCCCAAGTATCGGTCCGGCGCACGGTGCCCAGAGCAGCCCGGTGGCGACCCCGATCAGCACCGAGGCCACAGGTCCGGCCATCCGCCCGGCCCCGGCGTCCAGACGATTGCCCAGGCTGACCAGCGGCCGCGCCAGCCAGATGCCGACCCGGCTGAAAATCAGCGACAGCGCGAACACCACCATCACCACCAAGGCGACTTGCCGGCCGACGCTGCTGGCGCGCACCACCCATTCGCTGCTGACCACCGCCAGGCTGGAGACCAGGGCGAACGTCAACACCATACCGCCGAGGGTCAGCAGCACCGAACCACGGGAGCGATCGGCCCGGGCAAACAGAAACGGCACCACCGGAAGAATACAGGGGCTGAGGATCGTCAGGATCCCGCCGAGAAAAGCGATCAGAAGCATGGCAACACCTCAACATAAAAGGGCGACGCAAACCCTGTGGCGAGGGAGCTTGCTCCCGCTGGGCTGCGAAGCGGCCCCGAACATGACCTGACAACGCGGTGTGTCAGACCGATATGGGGGGCCGCTTCGCGCCCCAGCGGGAGCAAGCTCCCTCGCCACAAAAGCAGCTCAGTTCTGGTTGCTGCAGTTATCGGACAACTTGCGATAGTCCAGCGCCTGCTTGTGCCCTGCCGAATCCAGGTAAGTCATGTGGGCGTTGACCACGCCGCAGGTGGGCTCGGCGTCTTCGGACAGGGAAAGCACCTTCTGGATGTCCAGGTGGCTGCCGTAGGTATAGCTGTGCGCTTGCACGTTGCTTTCGGCCCGGGCCGACAGGGTGCAGATGTTCAGCGCGGCAAAAAGGCAGGCAGCGTAGAGGGCTTTGGTGTTCATGGCGATTCCTCGATTCAATGGGGTTTGTCTGCCGAGGCCCGTTGTGTTGCCTCGATGGATGCCATTGAATGCCCCGCAGGTATCGCGTCTGTATCGAGCCAGGTGGCTTTTTGCATCGCTGTGTATCCGTCGCGCGCCAGATACACTGCAATACAAACCGCCGCGAGCCGGGCTGGCCGGCGCCTGTAGACTGCGCACAACGAAACGCCGAGGAGCTGGACACCATGGATCATGTCGATCACGTGTTGATAGTGGATGACGATCGCGAGATCAGAGAGCTGGTTGGCAACTACCTGAAAAAGAACGGCCTGCGCACCACCGTCGTCGCCGACGGCCGGCAGATGCGCGCCTTCCTGGAAACCACCCCGGTGGACCTGATCGTGCTGGACATCATGATGCCCGGTGACGACGGCCTGGTGCTGTGCCGGGAGCTGCGGGCCGGCAAGCACAAGGCCACGCCGGTGCTGATGCTCACCGCGCGCAACGACGAAACCGACCGCATCATCGGCCTGGAAATGGGTGCCGATGATTACCTGGTCAAGCCGTTCGCCGCCCGTGAACTGCTGGCGCGGATCAACGCCGTGCTGCGCCGCACCCGCATGCTGCCGCCCAACCTGGTGGTCACCGAAAGCGGTCGCCTGCTGGCGTTCGGACGCTGGCGCCTGGACACCACCGCCCGCCACCTGCTGGACACCGACGGCACCATGGTTGCCTTGAGCGGCGCCGAGTATCGTTTGTTGCGGGTATTCCTCGATCATCCGCAACGGGTACTCAACCGCGACCAGTTGCTTAACCTCACCCAGGGCCGGGACGCCGACCTGTTCGATCGTTCCATTGATCTGCTGGTCAGCCGCCTGCGCCAGCGTCTGCTGGACGACGCCCGGGAACCAGCCTACATCAAGACCGTGCGCAGCGAAGGCTACGTGTTCTCGCTGCCGGTGGAGATCCTCGAGGCGTCGGTATGAGCCTGCCGCTGCGTTGGCCGCGGACTCTGGCCTCCAGGTTGTCGCTGATCTTCCTGATCGGCCTGATCCTGGCCCAGGGCCTGTCCTTCGGCGCCCAGTACTACGAGCGCTACCAGAGTGCCAGGTCGACCATGCTCGGCAACCTGGAAACCGATGTCTCGACCTCCGTCGCCATTCTCGACCGCCTGCCTGCCGCCGAACGCCCGGCCTGGCTGCCGAAACTCGCCCGGCGCAACTATGGCTACCTGCTCGACGAAGGCCAGCCCGGCCAACCGATGGACCTGGCCGACGCGCCGATCTCGGTCAGTTCGATCCAGGAAGCCATCGGCCAGGCCTATGGCCTGACCTTCCAGCAGATTCCCGGGCCGAAAATGCACTATCAAGCGCATCTGCGCCTGGGGGACGGCAGCCCGCTGACCATCGACGTACGCCCGGCGATGATGCCCCTCTCCCCCTGGCTGCCGATGGTGTTGCTGGGGCAGTTGGCGCTGTTGATCGGCTGTACCTGGCTGGCCGTGCGCATCGCCGTCGGCCCCCTGACCCGGCTGGCCCAGGCGGTGGAAACCCTCGACCCGAACGCCCACAGCGTCCGGCTGGACGAAAAAGGCCCGACTGAAGTGGTGCATGCGGCCAAGGCCTTCAACGCCATGCAGGACCGCATCGCCGCCTACCTCAAGGAGCGCATGCAGTTGCTGGCGGCGATTTCCCATGACTTGCAGACGCCCATCACACGTATGAAGCTGCGGGCCGAGTTCATGGACGAAGGGATCGAACGGGACAAACTGTGGAGCGACTTGAGCGAAATGGAACACCTGGTGCGGGAAGGCGTGGCCTATGCCCGTAGCATCCACGGCGCCACCGAGGCCAGTTGCCGGATCAGCCTGGATGCGTTTCTCGACAGCCTGGTGTTCGACTACCAGGACACCGGCAAGGACGTGCAACTGTCCGGGAAAAACGCCGCCGTGATCGACACCCGCCCCCATGCCCTGCGGCGGGTGCTGGTCAATCTGGTGGACAACGCCTTGAAATTCGGCGGTGCGGCGCAGATCCAGGTGCAACGGGCCGACAACGGGCAACTGGCAATCCAGGTGCTGGACCGTGGCCCCGGGATCAGCGAGCAGGAACTGGCCGAGGTGCTCAAGCCGTTCTACCGGGTGGAGAGCTCGCGCAACCGGGAAACCGGCGGCACCGGCCTGGGCTTGGCCATCGCCCAGCAACTGGCGATCGCCATGGGCGGCTCCCTGACCCTGAGCAACCGCGACGGCGGCGGCCTCTGCGCCGAGCTGCGCCTGGCATTCGCAAGCTGACACCGCCCCTGTGGGAGCGAGCTTGCTCGCGATGGCGGTGTATCAGCCGGCATCCACTCAACTGACCCGACGCCATCGCGAGCAAGCTCGCTCCCACACCGTTCCGAGGCGCTACAAATATGGGTGCCTTACCCAATTCCCCTGTGGGAGCGAGCTTGCTCGCGATAGCGGTGTGTCTGCCGGCATCCATTCAACTGACCTGACGCCATCGCGAGCAAGCTCGCTCCCACACCGTTCCGAGGCGCTACAAATATGGGTGCCTCACCCAATTCCCCTGTG
>NZ_JBDGLI010000008.1:0-102472 GCF_057655955.1 Pseudomonas sp. Soil_N_39 | reverse complement strand
GCTTGCTCGCGATAGCGGTGTGTCTGCCGGCATCCATTCAACTGACCTGACGCCATCGCGAGCAAGCTCGCTCCCACAGGGGTTTGGTCAAGTTGGGATGCGGTTTGTATGCCAGTGTGTCTACGGATAATCGACATACACAAACTTGCACAATGCTGCGTCGCGGACACACCCTGCTTACACCCGCTTGAAAGACTCCCTTGTATCCCCGGCGACTATCCCGACCGGGTCTCGACATCCAAGGAGCCGTTACATGCCTACCGCAACTGCATCCCCCCTTCGTTTCCAGGGCTGGTCGCTGTTCAGCCTGCTCGCCGCCCTGGTGCTGTTGATGACCGGGTTGATCCTGGTGCTCAACCCGGACCTGACCGAAGGCGTGCGCAGTGCCATTCGCGCCACGGCGCGTTCGTCCTTCGCCTTGTTCCTGCTGGCCTTCACCGCCTCGGCATTCGCGGTGCTGGTGCCCTCGCCCCTGAGCCGGTCGCTGGTGCGTGAACGGCGCTTCATCGGACTGGCCTTTGCCTTTTCCCACCTGGTCCATGCCGTGCTGATCTACAGCTACGGCCAGCTCAACACCGAGTTCTGGCCCGGCCGCACCACCCTCGGCAACGTGCCCGGCACCGTGGGCTACGTGTTCATCCTGCTGCTGGCGCTGACCTCGTTCAAAAGCACCACGCGCCTGATCGGTTTCAAGGCCTGGAAGCGCCTGCATGTCACCGGTATGTGGGTGCTGGCGGCGATCTTTGCCTATTCCAACTTCAAGCGCATCCCCATGAGCGACTGGTACGTGCTGCCCTTCGGCCTGATTTGCGCCGCTACCGCCATCCGCCTGGTGGGCAAGCTAGCCCAGGCCATCCAGCGTCACCAACGGTCACAACACGCCGCTTGAGCCCTGGGAGATCGGTCATGTACTCAAATGTCTTGAAAACACTGCATATCCAGCTCGATAACATCGGGGCATGGCTCGCGCCGCTGGGCCTGCGCCTGTTCCTGGCCTGGGAGTTTTTCGAATCCGGACTGGAGAAATGGAACGGCGAGAACTGGTTCGCCGATATCCAGTCCGCCTTCCCGTTCCCCTTCGACCATGTACCGGCCCTGTGGAATTGGGAACTGGCAATGTGGGCCGAGCTGATCGGCGCCATCGCCCTGCTGATCGGATTGGGTACGCGCTTGTCGGCGCTGGTGCTGATCGTCGTCACCGTGGTGGCGACCGCTGCCGTGCACTGGCCGGCGGACTGGTCGAGCCTGAGCGAACTGGCCCAGGGGTATGCGATTAGCAACAAGGGACATGGCAACTTCAAGCTGCCATTGATCTACCTGGTGGCGTTGCTGCCGTTGCTGCTGCAGGGGGCTGGAAAATTGAGTGTGGATGCCCTGCTGAAGACCGGGCTGTATCACCAAAACAAGGCCTGACAAAAATCCCTGTGGGAGCGAGCTTGCTGTGGGAGCAAGGCTTGCCCGCGATACAGACGACCCGGTCAATCAGTCAGGCCAAGGGCGCCCCATCGCGAGCAAGCTTTGCTCCCACAGCAGCCCCTCACAAGGGCTAGCATTTCAATGGGCAGACTACTGCTGCACGCCAACAACCCCTTCCACCTGCATCCGCCGCAACAGCGCGACGGCGCTGTCCATGAACTCGAACGAAGCCACCCCTGCCTCCCGTGCCAACGCCAGCAACTGCCCTCGCCCCGCCAACCCGGGATCTTCCTCGATGCGTTGCAAAAGCCGCCAGGCCAGCGGGCTGAGTTCGGAAAAACGTACCTCAAACCCAGGCGTGCGCCGCACCAGCAACAGCGTCGGCTGGGCCGGTGGCGTCGAAGGCTGGTAGTTCGGTGCCAGGCGATGCACCGGCCACTGGTACGCCAGCGGCCAGGCCAGGGGGGAGACATGCAGCGGCAGATCGAGCAAAGCGGCCTCGTCATGAGCCAGCAACGGCTCGGCCTCGGACTGCAGCAGCGCCATCTCGACCCACTCGTAGTGCGCCAGCTCCGCCACGAACGGCGGCCAGTCCGGCGACGGCTGGGCGGCGAGGTAGGCCACAAACTCCTCGGCGATTTCACCGAACTTCGGCGTGGCACAGCGATGCTCCCGCAAGAAACGGCGCACGCAGGCACGCCAACGCTCCTGTCCCAGCACGCCCACCAACACCGGGAAGGTGCCGCTGAGCAGCGAGCGCATGTTTTCGAAGATCAGGTCGCGGTAGACCTGCGCCCGCGCCGCGTCCATGCCGGCTGGGACCGGGCAGTGTTCCGGGTCACGCAGGTACCGGGTCAGCGCCT
Source organism: Pseudomonas sp. Soil_N_39 (assembly GCF_057655955.1). NCBI lineage: Bacteria > Pseudomonadati > Pseudomonadota > Gammaproteobacteria > Pseudomonadales > Pseudomonadaceae > Pseudomonas > Pseudomonas sp. Soil_N_39. Next base: position 100,193 of record NZ_JBDGLI010000008.1, on the reverse strand, counting down.
GTTGCTGCTGATGCAGCGTTTGTCGGGCCTCAGCCATGGGTCACCGCCTGCCGGGTGACGGCCGGGTGTTGCAACTGGCGAATGGTCTGTAATTCGGCCACCAGCGCGGCATAGGGCGGGAAATTGAAGTCCCGTTCGAGCAAGGTCGGCTGCACACCGAAACGTGCGTAGGCCTGGGCCAGCAGCGCCCAGACCACCGGCTTGACCGGCGCGCCATGGCTGTCGATTTTCAGCGTGTCGGACTCGTCGTAATGCCCGGCCACATGCATCGCGACCACCCGCCCCGGCTCGAGGCCCGCCAGGAATGCCTGGGGGTCGAAACCGTGATTGACCGAGTTGACGTAGACGTTGTTGACGTCCAGCAACAGGTCGCAATCGGCTTCGCCCAACACCGCCCGGGTGAACTCCAGCTCGCTCATGTCGTGTTGGGGCGCGGCGTAATAAGAGACGTTTTCCACCGCCAGGCGCCGCCCCAGCACATCCTGGGCCTGACGGATCCGCGCCGCCACGTGATGCACCGCTTCTTCGGTAAAGGGCAGCGGCAACAGGTCATACAAATGCCCGTCATCGCCGCAGTAGCTCAAGTGCTCGCTGTACAACGGCACGTTGAAACGTTCGAGGAAAGCGCGCACCTGGTCGAGAAACGCCAGGTCTAGCGGCGCCGGCCCACCCAAAGACAACGACAGGCCATGGCACGTCAACGGATAACGTTCGGCCAGCGCATGCAGAGCGGCGCCATGAGGGCCGCCGATTCCGATCCAGTTTTCCGGGGCCACTTCGAGAAAGTCGAAATCCCCGGTCGGTGCCTGGCGCAGTTCATCGAGCAAGGCCCGGCGCAGGCCGAGGCCTGCCGAAGGTTGAGGTAAATTCAACATGGACACATCTCCTGGGAAAGCAAGAGATGAGGAAGCGCAGCGAATGGTGCCAGTCGAACACCAAACTTGTGGCGAGGGGATTTATCCCCGCTGGGCTGCGAAGCAGCCCTGAAGCCTGCCAACTCGGTGTGCCAGGAAGATTGAGTCTGCTGCATTGGGGCTGCTGCGCAGCCCAGCGGGGATAAATCCCCTCGCCACATAGACAGCGCATGGCTCCTTTCTCATTTCGGCCATTCGCATACGCCCCTCACCCGTTAGAAATCAGGACTCGATAGCCGCCCCACACTTGCCTTCGCCACATTTGCCTTCCGCGGTCTTCGCCTGGGCCGACAGGTATTGCTTGGCTTCCGGCAACGAGATACCGCCGTCATGGTTGGCGTCGATCTTGTCGAACTCAGCGGCGCGCTCCGGTGCCGCGGCGATGAACTCGTCCCGCGAGACCTGGCCATCGTGGTTTTTATCGGTCTTGGCGAATTTGTCTTCGCCGCACTTGCCTTCGGCGGGTTTCTTCACGGTATCGGCTGCCGCCAGGGTGTAGCCCTGGGCCAGATCGTTCATGGTCAAGGCCGAAGCCGCCGTGGAGAGACCCAGGCCGCCGACCAGGGCCAGGCCGAGTGCAAGGGACGAATTGCGAGAGAAGTTGAGCATGGGGTATTCCTCTGACGATTGACGATTAAGGCGCCAGTCACCCGCACCGAAGCTCGGTGTCGGCTGGCTGGCGTAGTTAATCGCCGGTGTGTATCCGGCCTGTGTCGCCGGCCCGGGCCTTCGTCAAGCAGGTGTATCTGGGCCGGTGCGGTACACATTGCGATACACGCCCGCCCGGCCTCAGGTCCCTGGCGTTGAAAAAATCGAAACCTTGGAAGGCCTGCACCGGTCAAGTCCTGTATGAACGTCAACCGCTGCGCGTCGCGCCAAGCGCCCGCGGCCTGAAACGAGGGACAGACATGAGCATGACCGTCGGTGATTTTCTGGTGGAACGTCTTTATGAATGGGGGGTTCGCCGCATCTATGGCTATCCGGGCGATGGCATCAACGGCGTGTTTGGCGCCTTGAACCGCGCCGAGGGAAAAATCCGCTTCATCCAGGCCCGCCACGAGGAAATGGCCGCGTTCATGGCCTGCGCCCACGCCAAGTTCACCGGCGAGCTGGGGGTCTGCATCGCCACCTCCGGGCCCGGCGCGTCCCACTTGGTGACTGGCCTCTACGACGCCCGGATGGACCACATGCCCGTGCTCGCCATCTGCGGCCAACAGGCCCGCGCCGCGCTGGGCGGGCATTACCAGCAGGAACTGGACCTGGTCAGCCTGTTCAAGGACGTGGCCGGAGCGTTCGTGCAGCAAGCCAGCGTGCCCGCCCAGGTGCGCCACCTGGTGGACCGTGCCGTACGCACGGCGGTGGGCGAGCGCCGGGTCACGGCGCTGATCCTGCCGAACGACCTGCAAGACATGGAATACACCGCGCCGCGCCACAAGCACGGTACGGTTCACTCCGGCGTCGGCTACCGCAAGCCCAGCATCGTCCCCTACGAAGAGGACCTGCGCAAAGCCGCCGAGGTCCTCAATGCCGGCAAGAAAGTCGCCATCCTGGTCGGTGCCGGCGCGCTGCACGCCACCGACGAAGTGATCGCCATCGCCGAGAAACTTGGCGCTGGCGTGGCCAAGGCACTGCTGGGCAAGGCCGCCCTGCCCGATGACCTGCCCTGGGTCACCGGCACCATCGGCCTGCTAGGCACCGAGCCCAGCGACAACCTCATGGCCGGCTGCGACACGTTGCTGATGATCGGCTCCGGCTTCCCCTACGCCGAGTTCCTGCCCCCTGAAGGCCAGGCCCGGGGCGTGCAGATCGACATTCAGGCGGACATGCTCAGCCTGCGCTACCCCATGGAAGTCAACCTGCACGGCGACAGTGTCGACACCTTGCGCGCCCTGCTACCGCTGATCGAAGAAAAACCCGACCGCGCCTGGCGCAAGAAAATCGAACATTGGCGCGAACGCTGGGACCGGACCCTGGAAAAACGCGCCAGGGTATCCGCCAAGCCGATCAACCCGCAACGGGTCACCTTCGAACTGTCGCCGCGGCTGCCGGACCGCGCCATCATCACCTGCGATTCCGGGTCCTGCGCCAACTGGTTCGCCCGGGACATCAAGATCCGTCGCGGCATGATGTGTTCGCTGTCCGGTGGCCTGGCGTCGATGGGCGCGGCCGTGCCTTATGCCATCGCGGCGAAGTTCTGTCATCCGGAGCGGCCGGTGATCGCCCTGGTGGGCGACGGCGCCATGCAGATGAACAACATGGCCGAGCTGATCACCGTCGCCAAATACTGGCGCACCTGGGCCAACGGCAGCTGGATCTGCGCGGTGTTCAACAATCGGGATTTGAACCAGGTCACCTGGGAACAGCGGGTCATGGAGGGCGATCCGAAATTCGCCGCCTCCCAGGACATCCCCGACGTGCCCTACCACCTGTTCGCCGAATCCATTGGCCTGAAGGGCATCCTGGTGCTGCATGAGGACGACGTGGCCACGGCCTGGGAAACCGCGCTGGCGGCGGATCGTCCGGTGCTGATCGAATTTCGCACCGACCCCGACGTTCCACCGCTGCCGCCGCACATCAAGCTGGAACAGGCGAAGAAGTTTGCCTCGACCCTGCTCCAGGGCGACCCGAACGAGCGAGGCATCGTGGTCGAGACCGCCAAGCAGGTATTGAGCAGCCTGCTGCCGGGTCATCGCACGGATAAAGAGTAAGGCTGACGCGATGCCGCCGTTGAGCTGCATCGTCACTATGAACCGTCCCCGCGGCTGATGTTCTGCGTGCTGTGGGGATGGCTGGCCGTGCCTTGCAACCGATGGTGGCAGGCCGCGACCGGGGGCCAGTCGCTGCCCAGCTCATGCGTTTCAAGACCCGCACAGGAGGAAAACAACGCAGCCTGTCGGCCCCTTCGTTAACACGACTCAGTAAATCAGCCCACCCGCCGATATAAGACAGGTGCGGGTGAAATCGCTTTTTGGCTGATGACTTATCTTTATGATTGAAAATGCTGGCAATGACTCGACTGTCCTCTCCCCGGGCTCGCCAACCCGTAGCTTCACCCGTCGCACTTTTCCGGCCATCATGCTCCTGCTGTTTGTCATGTCCGCCTTGGCGATCGCCGTACTGCTCAACATCACCGGCGCCCAGGATCGGCGCGCCCGTGAGCAGAGCCTGTTTTTCGCCCAGCGGGCCATCGAGGGGATTCGCACCGGCATCGGCCGCGACCTGAGCGACTATTCCAAGTGGAGCGACGCCTACCGGCACCTGCATGTCGAGGTCGACAAGGAATGGGCCTATGACCAGGAAAACGTCGGCAGCAGCGTGTATTCGCTCTACGGTTACCAGGCGGTGTTTGTCATTTCCCCGACCGGCAAGACCGTCTATTCGGTGATCGATGGCCAGATGAGCGACGTCGATGCCGACACTTGGCTGGCCGGTGACCTGCGCGCCCTGTGGAGCAAAGCCAGCACCGAGGAAAATCACGACGAAGTGGTCGTCGAGATGCTGCATCACGAAGACGCCCCAGCGTTCGTCGCCGTGTCCGCCATCACCACCGGCACAGACAACAGCGTGGCGCAAATTCCCGGCCAGCCCAGCCTGATGCTCTTCGTCAAGGTCCTGGACCCCGGCGCCCTGGAAAACCTGGCGCAGAACTTCGCCCTGCCCGATGCCCATATCGCCAGGACACCGGGCCCAGCCGATACCGCCCAACTGCTGCTCGACGACCTGACCCTGGAGGCCCTGGCCTGGCGACCACAAACCCCGGGCCAGGACCTGCGCAAGATCCTGCTGCCGTTGCTGGCCGTGGCGTTACTGGTGCTGGGGATCCTGGCCCTGGCCGTTCTGCGCCATGCCTTGGTGATGCTTCGCGCCCAGGAAAGCCAATACGCCAGCCTGCTGGCTCACCGCAAGGCGCTGGAACGCAGTGAAGAACGTTTCCGCGACATTGCCGAAGTCTCCTCCGACTGGTTGTGGGAGGTCGATTCGACCGGGACCCTGACCTATCTGTCGGAACGCTTCGAACAAGTGACCGGGTTCAACCCCACGGAATGGCTGGGCAAACCCCTGCACCGGCTGCTCCACCCCCATGGCGGCTCGATCTCGATTGCCCAATGGCTGCTCGGCGGTGCCAACAGCCTCTCATCGGCGCCGCTGCTGTGCGAGTACACCGCGCGCAACCAGCGCATCCGCACCTGCAAACTCTCGGTACGGGCCATCGAGGCCGGCACCCTGGGTTTTCGCGGCACCGCCACCGACATCACCGACGAGTTGCGGGCGCTGGCCCAGATCAAGCACCTTTCCTTGCACGATCCGCTGACCGGGCTGGCCAACCGCAACCGTTTGTTCGATTGCCTGCGTGAACACCTGGGCCGACCTGATCGCCCGCCCCTGGCGTTGCTGAACCTGGACATGGACCGGTTCAAGCCGGTCAACGACTCCCTGGGCCATGCCGTGGGCGATAAAGTGCTCAAGGAAGTGGCGCATATTCTCCAGCAAAACGTGCGTGGCACCGATCTGGTGGCGCGGCTGGGGGGGGATGAGTTTGTCATCGTCATGCCCGATCCCGGCGACGCCGACAATCTCGATCAACTCTGTGAACGACTGATCGACTGCATGCAACGGCCCATGCACCTGGACGGCAATACGCTGTACCTGGGGGTGAGCATCGGTGTCGCCTGGTCGCAGCCCGGTGACGAACGGACCGATGAATTGTTGCGCCACGCCGATATCGCCTTGTATGCGGCCAAGGCCGCGGGCCGCAACACCTGGCGCGTGTACGTGGAAGCCATGGGCAACCTGGCCCGCGACCGGCGGCAATACGAGCAGCAACTGCGCGACGCCATGCAACGGGATCAACTGGAACTGCGCTACTTGCCGCGCTTCGACGTGAGCGCCGAGCAACTGCACGGTTTCGAAGCCCAGACCTTCTGGCACCATCCCGAGAAAGGTGAACTGGGTGGGGCCGACTTCATACCGGTGGCCGAAACCTCTGGCCAACTGGAGGAGCTGGGCACCTGGATGTTGATCAACGTCTGTGAAGAGGCCGCGACCTGGCCGAACGCCGTCAATGTCTCCATCGCGGTTTCCCCCCGGTGGTTCAACAGCAGCTTCCTGCTCAACCAGGTGCAAGAAGCCCTCGAAGCAAGCGGCCTGGCGCCTCAGCGGCTGACCCTGGAAGTGGCCGAAGGCGTCCTGCTGGCCGACCACAAGACCGTCGCCAGCACCCTCCATGCGCTCAAGGACCTCGGCGTGCGGATCAACATAGACAAATTCGGCACCAGCATCGCCTCCCTTCGCGAAGTACTGAACCAGCCGTTCGATGGCATCCGCTTCGATCGCAACATCCTCTCGCAGCTGGGCCTGGAGGACGACAAGGAGGGCGTCCTGGCGATGATCCGCTTGAGCCGCAGCGTAGGGCTCATGGTCACCGCCGAAGGCATCGAAAACGCCCGGCAATTCAGCCAACTGCGCAACGTGGCCTGCGACCATGTCCAAGGCCCCTACTTCGGCGCGGCCCTGGCCCGCTCGGAAATGGCCTCGTTCTTCACCACGCCGCGGTGGCTGTAACCCACTTCTCCACCGCTATCGCGAGCAAGCTCGCTCCCACAATGGGCCTGTATCGGACCCAAAACCTGAGGTCACCCAATGACCCTGTGGGAGCGGGCTTGCTCGCGATGACGCCAGCACAGCCAACATATATGCCAGCAGGTCCACCGCTTTCGCGAGCAAGCCCGCTCCCACAATGGGCAAGGGGTGCACGCAAAAACTCATGAACACCCCTAGATCCCTGTGGGAGCGAGCTTGCTCGCGATGACGCCAGCACAGCCAACCTCACCGCAAGCTCAATCCCTACAAACTCAACCGCCCCCGCTCCTCCTCGGTCAGCCGCTGGCGGCTCTGCTCGTCCAAAGGTCCCGCGCCCAGGACCTGCACCGGGCTGGCCGGATCATAGGCCCGAGGCGCTTCGCGGCTGGCACCATCGCGTGACGGGGCCAGTTGCTCGGAGCCAAAACTCACCACCTGCACGGTAAACACCGACGCCTGGTTCTGCCGCGCGGCGTTCTGTTGCTGACGGGCCACATCCTCAGCCGCTTGCGTCGCCGAGGACGCCGCCGAACTGGCCGAGGTGATGGCCCCGGTGTTCACCGAGGCCGCCAGCGGCACGCCGGAGGATTTGCCCTGAGTCTGGATGTTGGCTGCGTTCACCACGGTCAATGCCGCGATGTTCACGTTGCCCGACACCCGGATCCCGGCCTCGCCCGCGTCGATGGTGCCCAACGGCGCGATCAGGTCGATATCCCCCGCCGCCACTTCGGCAATCGGGTTGAGGGTGGCGATACCCGCGCCGGTGCTCGGCACCGACGGCGACAGGGTCACGTTGCCCCAGGTGTCGTACAAGCGCTTGGGCGGCGTGTACACCACGGTGGTCTTCGAACCCCGACCGGCGTTGATATCGCCCTGGGCCGACCAGCCGAGGATCGAGCCGCCGAAGGTGGTCATGATCCGACTCTGCCCCAGCAGAATGCTGTTCTGCGCGTACAACTGGATATCGCCCACGCCCTGGGTAATGACCCCGGCGGTGGACGGCGGCGCGTTGCCCTCGATGCCGAAGGTCTGCCCGCCGCCCGGGGTGAGCATCTGGATGCTGCCGCCGAAAGCGGTGTGCACACCCGCCCCGCCGAACATGGTGATGTCGCCCTTGTAGGTGATCGCGTTGCCCGCCACATCCTTGCTTGGGAACAACAAGTCGATAGCCTCCCGCCCGCGCAGGTAGCTGCCCTGACGCACGCCGCCCGCCTCGTTGTACTCACGACCAGCGGCCTTGAGCTCGGCAAAGTACACATCCCGGGCAAACACCCGCTGCTGCTCGGCCGGCAGCGCCGCGAAGTAGCTGCGGGCCTGCTCGGTGTCGCCGCTGAAGCCGAAGCGTTTGTCCAGCCAATCCACCAGTTCCGCCTCGTAGGTCTTGGCGACCTTGCCGTCCTGGTTCGCCAGGGGCACACCGGCCAGGGCCTGGTTCGCCGGGTCCAGGTACGCCTTGACGAAGCGCTCGTAATCCGCCCCGTTGAGCCCCGCGCCGGCTTGCAGCACCAGGCTCGCGCCGGGGCGCGCATCCCCGGGCACCACCGCGCCGAGGCTGGTGATGCTGACCTTGTCGTCCATCAGGATATTGCGCCCGGCGGTGATTTCCAGCAGGCCGGGGCCGGCAACGTTGAAGGTGCTGTAGAGGATGTCGCGCCCGGCCGAGACGATGGAGATGTCGGTGGGGTTGTTGTGGATGAAGAGGTTGCCGGTGGTGGTGTAATCCCCCGCGTCGAAGTTCTGATTCAGCGAGCCGCCCAGTGGTATGCCACTGCTGACAATGTCTCGTCCGGCCATCATCCGGACAGGTCCGGCGCCTTCGTATGCGATTCGCCCCGGCCATCTGCCCGTAGAGACTGATGTCATCGACCGTCCAGTGGCGACTGCCAGCAAGTCACCTTCAAGCGCATAGAAGCGAGCAGGATCGACATTAAGGGCCCATTCGCTGGAAGCGCTGCTGGTGTCAAAGGCAAACATCGGCAATATGTTCGCACTAGGGCGAGCGGGGTTGCCATCGGCTGAGAGATTGCTGGTCTTTATGACGAAACCATCGACGATACCGGCAAAGGCCGGCCGAAACGGTGTGGCCAGGGCTGCGGACGATGCACCGGAACGACTGACCGACATATCGCCACCGTAGATGGAGTCGCCGGCCATGAATTGCAGTTCACTATTGACGCCGGGAGCAAGCAAAAGGGCTGGACGATTGTCGCCGTTGTAGGCTGTTCCATACAATGCCGAGGACTCCCCATAGTAAAGGCTGCCACTGGCCGCCACAGCTCTCAGGATCGATGGGTAGACCACCGCCAGATCCGTTGCGGTACTGAAGGTAAAAGGCGTCAGGTTACCTCCCGACGACCACAAGTCGATCGCGGTATTGGCCGTCCACAGCGTGAACCAGCTCACACCCGATCCGTTAGTCGCACCATTTTTGAAGGGCGACACACTCATCATCGGCGCCCGGCCCGGGTCGGCGACGTCCATCACGACAAGGTCGCCCAAAGTTGTCACATCAAAGGTAGCGTCGCCCGGCATGAGGGTCAGCCCACCCGTTGCAGATCCTCGTGTGGACTTAAAGGAATCGTAGGCCCGCGTTTCTCCAGGGGACTGTGCTGAGACAGCATTGCCATATTGAAGGTCGATTCGACCGATGGCGCCGCTATCGATCTGCGCGTGCCCCCGCAGGTTGATGACCGCGCCGTTGAGATGCCCGTTCACGAACAGGCTCTCGGGATTCAAAGCGCCACCCACACGCAGATTGAGATCACCGCCACCGGTCAGTTGCAGGCTGCCATCGGCGCCTACGCGCCCGGTGCTGCCCACAGCCAGCAGCAGCCCCTGGCTACGAGCGTTGATGTTTGAATTGAAGTCGCTACCGGCAAGTCGGTTCAACACACCCGCGTCACCCTTCACCTGTACATCCAGATCACCGCCGCCCAAGGTCCCGAATCCGGTGAAAGCGGCCATTTGATCAGCGCCATCCGACATCGTCGACGCGGTATAGCTACCGAAGTTGATCCACCAAGCGGTCGGCTGGCTGTTCGCTGAATCACCATTGCCCTGGCGCCAGAGCCAATTGCCCACATTGGCCGAATCCTGGCCCATGTCGGTAGGGTTCGGTCGCCCGTTAGAGTTGACAGGCGCGGTCAGATTACCGCTGAGGTCACCGCCGACCTTAAGCAACAGGTTACCGCCCGCGTCCGGATACCAGGCGCGATAGAGACTTTCAGTGCCGCCATCGACCAGCCTTTCATTGCTGCCATCCTCGTCGTTGAGCACCGTGTCGTTGCCGCCCAAGGCCTTGGGCTGGTTGTAGGGATCGCCCGGGAACGTCGGCGCCGACGAGGTGCCGGCGGTATAGATCCCGAACAACGAATCCATGCGCAGGCTGCCACCGCTCAGCAGTTCCAGGTCGCCGGTGCCGGTGCGGAGGACACTTGGACGGACACTGCCGGCAACCGGTTTGTATTCCCCGTCAGCGGGTGTACAAATTTCCGGTACTGCGTCGCAAAACGACTGGACTGAATCGAATTGGAAAAATTGCGCCGCGGCCTGGCTGATCAGCTCACCGGCCTTGACCTCGAAGCCTGAATTTGCCAGCTGTTCCTCTGCTGACTTGGTCCATTTGTAAGAAGCCTGGAGCGTGCAATTGCCACCAAAATCAGCACAAAAAGCTTCGGCCGATTCGTAACCGAAAATATCGCGAAAGATGGTTTCGTCGACAGGCTGGCCCAGTTCGACCGTGACCCCGTTGTTCAACATGTCCTCTACGCCCGCCTCGGTCCATATGAGGCTGCCCTTTCCGGGTACGAGCACACCGAACATGCCGTAGTGGCTGTCGGCGAAACGCAAGTCGCCATGGACCGGTTCAGGCTGGACGATCCGGCTGTCCGCAGCCGTCGTGTCGGCCCCGGCCACCAATCTCAACGACCAGGATTGAGAACCCTCGGCGAGCATGGGAGCGATGGCCCACATGCGGCCATCGCTGCCCGCAATCTCTGGACGCAACTGCACCGATTCGACGCCATCCGGTAACTTCACGTCGGTGCCGGACGGAAGCAGCGAACCGCGGTTCAAGACCAGGTTGCCTTCGAGCTTGAGGATATTGGTCTGCGCATTGCCCGCGTTTGCCACGTTGGGCAGCGCCACGCCCTTGGGCCAGGTGAAACCGCGCAGTGCGGCGGCACCGCTCAACACGCTGCCGGCGCCCAACTGCGAGCCGGCTTCGAGGGTCTGGGCCCGGCTCAGCAAAGTGCCTGCGGCAAACAGCAGGTTACCGGAGGCGTCGTGCACCGCTGCCGCCAATACCGTGCCGGCCGGCAGTTCCAAGGGTTGTTCCAGGATCGCCGCCACTGGCAACCGGGTGCCGGCAGCCAGGGTCACATCTTTGATCGGCAAGTCGTAGTTGAGTGTGGTTCCCGCCGGGAACGCCGTACCGTCGGCCAGCGTCACGCCGGCACCGGGAACGACGATGTCGCCACCGGTGAAATCGATGCCGGGCAGCAGCACCCAGCCTTTGTCATCCTGCGTGGGCGGCGGTGGCGCGAAACCGTCGTTGATGCTGCCGTAGATGCTCAAGTCGCCACCGGCGCGCAGGGTCAGCGCACCGGCCTCGCCGGAACCGTATATGTCGGTTTTCTGCGTGTGAGGGTTCACACTGGCGTAGCGATAACGGGACAGGTCCAGGTCTCCCTGCACTACCAGGTCGCCGTCGGCCGTGGCGCTGACAATCTCGACACCGGGCCGCAGGTGGAACGCATCGGCATAACGCGTGTTGTTCAGGCCGGCGAGCTTGCGTTGCATCAGGTCGCCGTTGTCCAGCGCGGCTTTGATGAACTTGGTGCTGTCGTCATGTATGTCTTTCAGGTAGTCCTGGTCGATGACCTGATAAGGACGGCCACTTGCCGCCGGATCGCTGCCATAGTCGGCATCGCTGTACTGCCACATACCGTTGACGGCAATCGAGCGAGCGCCCTGGATATCCAGGTTCCCGCTGGCGTCGATGGCGATGTCACCGTGGGTGGCATCCGGTCCGATGCGGCGGGCGTTGAGTTCCAGGGTGCCGCGAGCGCGACCATCATGCTGCCCCGCAGGCGCCGCGGTGCCATGGCGCAGATCGATGCGCGCGCCGTCGGCTAATGTCAGCACGCCGCCCCGGGAGGTCAGATCGACCATGGCGCGGTTCGGTGAGTCGATGATCTTGCCGTAGCTGTCCACACGCAGGCGATTGCCATGGGCATCGAGCACCGCGCTGCTGCCCAGGGTCAGGGAGCGCCCGGCGGCGAGCCGGATGCTGCCGACCCGTTCGCCGCTGGCGTCTACCTTGCCATTGACCAACAGGTTTCCGTTGTCGACCGACACGCTGATGGTCGAGGCCTTGAGTTCGTTGCCGATCACCAGGTCGCCCTGTTTGAGCTGGAAGCCACGGGAGCCGAACACCTGCCCGTCGTTCAACCGTTGGTTCAAGGCCACAAACTGCTCGCTGAGGTTACCGCTGTCGCCCAGGCGCTGCGCCTGGATTTCCACGCCGCCGGCCAGGTACGGCATGGCGGTGCCGCCGGCGTCATATTCGCCCGTGCTGTTGCCGAGAATCCGCCCCTGCAAATCAACGATCCCGGCGGCCTCGTCCAAGGCCACGGCACTGAGCCGGCCAGCCTGATTGTTACGGGCCGAGAGGTCGATGCTTGAGCCATCCGCTTGGCGGATATTGCCGTTGCGGCTTTGCAGGATCACCTCGCCACCGGCACTGTAACGCGTCACATCGTTAAAGGTGACTGCGCGCCCAGCCAGGTCGATTTGCGCCGCATCCGTCAGGGTCAGGTCATCCGTCGCGCTGAGGGTGAGCTTGCCGCTGGGCAACACCACTGCGCTGGCGAGGTTGAGGCTCGCTCCCTTGAGGGACAGCTCGCCCCCAAGCCCGGAGACAGCGCTCGGCTTGGCGGTCGTGCCAGTTACATTGACCGCGCCGCCGGCTGTGATGCGGTTGACCGATCCCGCTTCACCGGTGAGCAACGGCGTGAGGATATTCAGGTTGCCGCCGCTGGAGGCATAGCCCGTTTTCGCGTCATAGGCGCCCTGGCTCTGATACACCGCCAGGCTGCCCTTGTGATTGGCGGTCACACGTTCGCTGGCGCTGAGGTTGACGTTGGCGAACCCCAGTGCCAGGCGATCCAGAGTGGTGATAGAGCTGGGTTGGGTGAACGCACCGTAACCGAACTCGATACGCTGGGCCTGGATGTCCAGGCGACCGGCGCCGGTGCCAGCCCCGCCGGTAATCACCGAACCCGGTGCATCGACGCCACCGTTCCAGATCAGATTGGCGGTGCGGATGGTCGCCACGTCACTGGCGCTGCCGGCGCCATAAATGGCCGGGGTGCTGAGCATCAGGTTATTCAGGCGCGACTTGCCGGTGGCCGGGTCATAGGTGTCGAGGCTGACGGTGCCGTAGAAATTCAGCGCTTCACGGGCCGACAGCTCGAGGGTTTCCAGGGCTGGGGCGCCGTATTCAGTATCGCCGCGCAACAGGCGATCAAGAACGGTCTGGCTCAGGGTCAGACCCGCTGGCAAGACTTGGCGCGTCGCCGCATCGCTCAGGGCCTGGGCGGTGCCGACGTTGATGTTGCTCAGGGCCAGGGTCAGGTGACGGGTGCCGTAGCGCACCTGGTCGTTCAACTCCAGGCCACCGCCGGTGGCGGCAACAATACTGCCTTCGGAGTGAATCCGCGTGACGCCACTGCACGGCGTCAAGCTGCAGCCGCCTATGTTGATAGAGCCGCTGCTACCCGATGGAGGTGCCAACACATTGAGCAAGCCATTAGAGGCTGCCAGCATGTTGAAGTCTTTAAGCAAGCTATAAATAAAGCCATCACGGGCATCGTAAGCAGCCGCTCCACGACCAATGGTATTGATGGCGGCGCCTTGTTCCACCAACACCTCACCGCCACTGGCAAGCAGGAAAACCTCCGGCGCCGCCAGCGTCGCCCCTTCCCGCAAAATCACATTGCGCGACATATCAAACTGGGGGATGACATAGTTTCCGCTCTGGCCATAACTAATCGAAAATAGCCCGCCGATCACCTGACGCGAAGCGTTCAGCGCATTGAGGCTTTCGGCATTGAGGGTCACGCCCTCGAAGCCGGCCGTGGCCCCTCGCCCATCAGCAACCACCTCCAGTGCGCTGCCGGTGCTCCCAACCACTGCGACGGTACCGCCGTAGCCCCCTTTCTGGGGCGCGAACTTACCGATCCCCTTGAAGGAGAACGCCTGGTCTCCGGCCCCGGCGGACAGACTCAACTTCAGGGTCTTGGCGTCTATCGGCAACATCGCCCGAGGCACGCCCAGGCGCGCTGCGTCGGCCATGGCGAATTGTGCGTAGCTGGTTTCGTTGTATTGCGAGTAACGACGCAGCACCTCTCCCGACGTCAGGATGACCTGGCTGGACAAACTGTTACGCTGCCCGGTATTGGCGATCGACAACACCCCGGCGGTGCTCCAGGAGCCGTTGCGCATCTGCTGCGTGCCCGTTGTGGAGCCTGGCCCCGCCAAGCCGTTGACCTCTACCCGGAACGCCCCCGGTAGCAACGCATAAGTGGAAGGCATCAAGGTATAGGTACCCGCCGCCAACCCGGGAACACCGGTACCTATGGTGATCTGCTGGCCCACCCGCGGATCCACCGCGCCGCCTTCCGGGGCGACTGGCGCATAAGCACTCTGGTTGCCTGGCACGATGGCGTAGACCGGGTTGGAGGACAGTCCCGGCAGGGTGAAACCGCCGTTGGCGCCAATCTGGACCAACGGATTGAAACGCGCATCGGTGGAGCCGCCACGGCCAGAGATAAAACCGGCGCCGAGCAACTCACCGCCACCCGAGAGGTCCAGGACCGAGCCTTCCTGGGCCGCCACCGACTTGCCGCCCAGAATCACACCGATGTTCAGGTCGCCGGTGGTGGAAGGCACCGCGCCTTGCCCCAGAAAAACAACCTTCTTGCCTGCGTACTGATAACTCTGGCCATCGACAGTGCCGCCATAAGGCAGGACCAGACCCTGGCCACTGACCGACGTCAAGCTGCCCGGCAGCAAGTCCACTCGGGTCGATACACCCGCCAAGCTGTCGTTTGTACCGATTTCAAGCAATCCCAAAGGTGCACGGACAACACCACCTTGCTCGATCTTCGCGCTCCCCAGTTGCAAGCGCCCGAATACCGAATAAGGCAGTTGAGGTGCAACCTGGGTGGTGCGTCCGATGACCAGGCTACGCGCCTGGTCATAGAGAATCATGCCGCTTCCGGGTTCAGTACCCCAGCCATAGCCTGCCAATATCCGTGCACCTACACCGGTCGCGGGATACAACTGCGCCGCTTGCAGGATCATGTCCGAAGGGGTCAGCAATTGGGTAGTGAAGCCTTCGGGCATATAGGCGCCAGAGAATCCGGCCAGGAATCGAATATCACCCCGACTGTTTAATTGAGCCCGGTCGAAACCGGCGCGCTCCAGCTCGACGGTACTGCCGTCTGCCTGCCTCAGCGTGCCTTTGCCGCTGAATATCACACTGCCCTGTACATCCAGCAGGTCTGCGTTAACGGAAAACACTGCCTTGTTTGCCAACAGCGACACACCGCCGCCCTCGACCGCTGGCCGAGTATACCCGTCCATATTCGGTCGAGCGGCCGCCGGCCCGGACAGCAGCACATGGGAGGCATTGAGTTGGACCCGGGTATTGGCTGGCGCGTTTGCGCTCGGCCCAAAGCTGCGGGCATACAGGCTCAGGCTTTGGCCCAGAGACAGTGACACGTCGCCATCGACGCTCAACAGGCCATTGCTCAACAAGGCAAGGCTGTCGAAGCCGCCCGACTGGACCTGGTCCACGCCTAAGCGACCGCGACCGTAGACCAGTGAATCCGCCGAGGTCTCGGCCGTGTCGCCCAGCAGGGTCGCCTGGGCGTTTTGCCCCAGCACCAGCTCACGCACTTGCAAGACCCGATCACTGACCGCATCGTTGCGGTAATAGGGCGTTTCCAGGGCTACTGACAAACTGCCGCCTGCCGCCCCTGTGCCACCCGAACGAGCGCTGAAGTCGCCGTCCAGGTACAAACCATTGGCCGATGCCAGGGAAATACTGCCTCCATTACTCGCCACCGACGTACGTCCCTGGCCGGGAATGTCCAGTACGGCCTGGCTGCCATCCGCTTGCAGACGCGCACCGTCGCGCACCACCACAAACAGTTCGGATGCGGAAGCAGAACCTTTCGCGGCATCGATCTGGCCGCCGATGACAATCTGGCCGCCGTCGCGCACCAGGCCGTAGGTCTGGCCGCGCATATCCTGGGCAGTCACGGCGCGACTGGAGACGTCGATCAGCGCCTGTTCGCCGAGCCAAATGGAACGACCGTGGCCCTGGGCATTGACCCCTTCGCCGTCCGCACCCGTGACGCTCAACTCGGTGAGGCTGACCCGCCCGCCCCACGCATTAAAGGTGCCGTTGGCAGTCAGTTGTCCGATGCTGCGCACGTCGATGCCCTGCCCCGGATCGACGCTGATCACGCTGCCCTTGCCCAGGTTCAACACCGTGCTCGCCATGTCGGCGGCGCTGGAGTTCGCGGTACCGGCAGTGAGGCTCAGGCTTGCGCCGCGACGCTGGGTCAGGACGCCTTTGATCGCATCTTCCTGGTACAGCTGCGGCGTCCAGCGCTGCAAAGCCTCGGCCGGCTCTGCATCGCTGCCGGTGCTCAACGCCTGCTCGCCAAAGCGGTACACCGGCATCGTCACATCGACCCGGGTCCCGTCGGCCACGGTCAGGCCTTCGTTGCCAGTGATGTCATAGGCCGAGAAACCCTTGTCGAAGAAATCGCCACCCAGTTGCAGGGTGCCCGGTTCAAGCGCCGAGCCGCTGTTGCCGATCAGCACTTTATTGGCCGCCAGCTTCAAGGTCCCGCCACCGCTCACGCCGGTGCCGCGCAGTTCACCACCCAGGCTCAAGTCGCCGCTGTCTGACGACGTACTGGTAATCGCCGTCAGGGTCAGGTCCCCGCCCTTACCACCGCGGGTCTTGCCATCGGCCATGACCGCGGCACCGGAGCTGACGTCGATCAGGCTGCCCTGGCGCACATCTATGTTGTCGCTGCGCACGGACACTGTGCCGCCGTTGATAAATGGCAGACCTTGGCGGTCGTTGCCGTCGAGCAGCAGATTGCTCCACCGGCCAGCGGTGTTCAACGTCACGCCCTCGCCCAACGTGACCACAGCACGCTGACCTGTGGCGGGCGAAAGCACAACATCGCCCATCTGGAAATTATCGGTTCTGATCTGTTTAAGCACGTTACCCAAGGCAATGCGACCGCTGCGGGCCGTCAGGTCGGCGCTCACTTCGACCTGCGGTGCATAAAGCGTGATGTCGCCGCCATCGGCCACTTTTAGCGTGCCATCGACTTTGATGCCTTCTGTCGCCGCCACCTTGACCGCACCGAGCTGGAAGCCGTTGAGCAGATCGTTATCCAGAACCAGTTTGCCTTGCCGATCGGTGTCGACCACCGAGGTCAGGTCCAGCCCCGCAGCAATTTTCTCGGTCACCTTGCCGACGGTGACCTGATCAAGCGTGGGGTTCAAGGCGCTGTTGATCACACCGCTGGTCTTGTCATAGATCGGCGTGTAGCTGCCCACCCACAATTGCGCCCGTCGGGCCACGGCGTTTTGCGATTGCTGGTAGCCGTCGAGATTGAGATTGGGTGCCTGGGTCTGGCGTTCGCCCTGGTAGACCTCGCCAACGATCTGGCCTTCCAGCACGGCGTTGCGGGTCGACACTACCAGCTTGCCGGCATCACGGCCGACGGTGTAGCCGGCTTCGAAGCGCTCGCGCGGGGCGATCAGCGGGTTGTAGTAATAATCGGTCTGGCCCCAGCGTTGGCTGTGGTCTTCGTAGCCCTTGTAGATACCGGTGTAGAGGATATCCCCCGGCGCCTTGGACAATTCATACAAACGCCCATCGGCGCCCTTGAGCCAGGACTGGCGCAAGTAGCCGCTCTGCACATCCAGGGTGCCGCCAGACAGGTTCAGTTGCGCCGTCTGCTGAGTCACCACGTCGTTGCCGGTGAACGTCAGCGTGCCACCCTGGGCGGCCCATTCACCCATGCTGTGGCCCCGGGTGCCCAGGTAGCCGCCGACTTCCAACAGCCCACCCGCCGTGTACCAACGGTCAGTGGCGTAGCCGTTGGTGCCCGCCGGCACATAGATCAAGTCACGCACATCGACCCAGACATCGTTGTTGGTCAGCTTGCCGCCCTCGCGGTTGACCGGTGCGTCGCGCTGTTCGTTGCCCTGCACGTTGACCTTGATGGAGTTGGACTCCATCGCCACCTTGACGCCGATGGCGCCGGACACATCGATCACCGCACCATCGCGCACCAGGCTGCGACCGGAGGCGCTTACCGCGACCTGGCCGCCGGTGGCCAGGGTAATGGAGCCGTTCTGGAAGTCGACGCTGCCGCCACTGACGATCTCGACCCGCGACTGGTCGCTGCGGTCGACCACACTGCTGAGGTTGTTGAACTGGCCGGTGATCAGGTTGTTCGGCGTGCCATCCAGGCCGACGGGCCCGGCGTTGCGCTGGCTGTCCAGGGCGCTGCCGCC
Organism: Pseudomonas sp. Soil_N_39; assembly: GCF_057655955.1. Classification (NCBI taxonomy): domain Bacteria; kingdom Pseudomonadati; phylum Pseudomonadota; class Gammaproteobacteria; order Pseudomonadales; family Pseudomonadaceae; genus Pseudomonas; species Pseudomonas sp. Soil_N_39. The sequence goes on along the minus strand of NZ_JBDGLI010000008.1, from coordinate 82,080 downwards.
CGCAGCGTCGAGCAGCACTGCGGTGGCGCTGCCCTGCCCCAGGGTCACACTGCCGGTGCGGTCGTTGAAGGCGTTGAGCAGGTGCACGGTGCCGCGGGTGTCCACTGAACTGGTGGCGACGGCCACGCCGTTCTGCTCGACCCGGTGTCCGGTGAGGGTGATGTCGCCGGTGCTGGCCTGGATCAGGCCGCTGTTGATCACCGTGCCAGCGCTGCTGCCGGGCTTGAGAGACGTCGCGACCTCGTTGCCACGGGTGGTGGAACGCAGGTTGCCGCTGGTGCCTTGGCCCCGGCGGATGTAGAAACTGTCGCCCGCCGCCAGGGTGGTCTGGCCCTTGGCGGTGATGATGGAGCCGGCGTTCTCGACTTCGGTGCCCAGCAGCAAGGCATAACCGCCCCCGGCCGTGGAGGTGGCGGCACGGTGGGTTTCGATCAGCGCGCCCTGTTGCACTTGGACCTTGCCGGCTGCGTCGGTGAAGGTTGGCTGGCTGCCGGTGGCATCGACGTACAAGCCGCGCTTGTCGAATTGCTCATCGCTGATGTTGGCCGCCACCGCCGCCAGGTTGCGCACGTTGACCTGGCTGCTGCCGCTGAAAATGATGCCGTTGCGGTTGACCAGCATCACCGTGCCATTGCCCTTGATCTGGCCCTGGATCTGGCTTGGTCGCGCTTGAGGGTCGTTGACCCGGTTGAGCACGGCCCAGTCCGACTGCTGCTGGAAATCCACCGTGGTATTGCGCCCGACGTTGAAGGTTTCCCAGTTGAGAATCGCCTTGTCGGCAGTCTGTTCGATCTTCACCGTGGTCTTGCCGCCGGCTTGGGTCTGCTGCGGTCCCTTGGCATTGAGCCAACCCTGGGTCAGGCTGTTATCGACCTTGAGCCCGCCCTCGCCCAAACCGTCGGGCACCACCTGAACCTGACCGAGCGCAGCTTGCCTGCCTGCAGCCTGGGCCGCCTGCTGGGCCGCGATAGCGGCCACAGTGTTATTGAGGTTGGTCAGCGAACGCTGCAACTGCGCATTGGCCCGTTGCTGTTGCGCCAGGGGCGGCGGCATGCCGGGCTGCGCCGTCGTGGGCCGCCCCGCGCTACCGGCCTGGGACGCGCCCTTGGCGGCAAACCAGGCCGAACTGAACGCCGTCGCCGCCTGGGCATTGCCGGCCACCATCAGCAGGGCAATGGCCTGGGCCAGCGGCTTGAGCCGCAACATCGACAACTCGCCATCGCGACGTGGGGCGTTCAGTTTCGTCTGAGGTTTGCAGCGCAGCATCCTACTCATCCTTTCGGTTTGCTCTAAGGGGCACAACGCAGTGCTATCAAGCTGCCAGCGTTGGTTATAGGGGATAGGCGGTTACAACCGCTCGGGACCGAACGGATGTCATGAAAATTTCATGTGGCTGTGTTGTACGGTTGATACGCAAAAAATCAGCAACGACTTACGTCGTTGCTGATTGATACTTCGTGTTGCTCAGGCGTGGCGTTACAGCGGACGACCGATGCCATTGCAAACGTTGGTGTTGCCGATGCTTTGAGCGCTGGTACTGGTCAGGAAGCTGCCACGAATGGCGTTTTTCCAGGTCGTTGGCAGCGGCACGAAGCGGTTGGCAGTGATGGCGGCATCGTTGTTGTTGGCAGCGACTGCACCGTAGTGGCGGGTGAAGAAATCACGCACCTGAGTGCTTTGGGCGGCGTTGGCGTAGCACTGGCTGAAGATCACGTTGGTGAAGCCCAGGATCGGATAGCCGCTGGTTGGGTAAGCCACGACACTTGGATCGTTAGGGTTGGTGGTAGCGGCGAACACCGGCACCCAGGCGTTCGGGTTGGCGCGGTTGGCGGCAGTAGGTACCGGAACAAGAGCGATAGCGGCCGATACGTTGGCTGGAGCTGGGGATACACCGCCAACACGAGCAACCTTGGTGGCGTCGTCCAGACCGGCCAGGGTGGTAGCGGCGTAATCCGGGCTCATATAAGTGATGCGACCTTGGGCAGCGTTCAACGCGTTCATCACAGCCTGGCTACCAGTGGCGGAAACGGCGCCAGCTGGCAGGCCGCCGCTGTAGCTGGAAGCGAAGTTGGTGGTGATCTCGAAGGTGCCGGTTTCAGCGCACTTCGCCTTCAGGAAGCGGGTGAAAAGCTCGGTGGTGCCGCTGCTTTCTGCACGGTAAACCACGGTGATCGTGCCGGTACGGCCCGAACCGGTGATCTGGCTCCAGTCGGTCAGGCGGCCGGAGAACACGCCACACAACTCGTTGACGCTCAGGTTAACGTTGGCAGTGCCGGTCTTGTTGAAAGGAATGGCAACCGAAGTGGCGACCGAAGGCACTTGGATCAATGGACCCCAGGCGGCGTGGTTGGTGGAGTAGCTGGTCAATTCAGCCGGAGTGAGCTTCGAATCGCTGCCCGCCCAGTGCACGTTCTTGCTGGTGTCACCAGGTACGAAACGGGTGTAATCGTTGTTCAGGAAAGCGGCCTTGCCAGCACCGCTGCCTACGCCGATGTAGGGGGCGAAACCGGCAGTCAGTACACCGGAAGTCTGGTACAGCGGCTGAGGCAAGGTAGCACCACCGCCATTGACATCAGCCATGGCGGCCTGAGCGGCGCAGAGGCCGGCGAGGGTCAGGGATACCGCGAGAACGTTGCGCTTAAACATGAAGAATCTCCTTTCATCGTGTTCGTACGTAGGTTGGGTGACGCATGCTTGCCGTCATGGCGCTCGGTCCTGTGCCGATGGCGATGAGGTGAGGCCATGGGTTAGAAATTCGCAGCTTCCGGTGACAGATAAAGGAAAAAACCTCGGGAGCTGAGGGCTGTTTTTCGAGTTTTTTCCTCGGGTGTTCGAGCGCTCTGGGTTGAGGGTCCGGGCTGGTTTTGCGGGGATACGACAAGGGTTGTCAGGGAAGCCGACGGCAGGCGGTCGTGCGGCGCGCAAACATGACAGAACGAGGAACCCGAGTTTGGCGCGGACGGGGCTCGGGAGGTGTTGTGGCAGTGCAAAAATATTCGCAGCTTTTGTGGCGAGGGAGCTTGCTCCCGCTGGGTTGCGAAGCGACCCCAAACAGGTTGATTGCGATCTGCCCGATGTACTGGGGTGTCAGGTTTTGGGGCTGCTGCGCAGCCCAGCGGGAGCAAGCTCCCTCGCCACAGGGGCCGTGCTTGCCGCAAGAGTGGTGGTAACCAGAAAAATGCTCGGTTTACTGGACCAACTGATTGATCTCGATGATCGGCAGCAGCACGGCCATGACGATCACCAGTACCACGCCGCCCATGACCACGATCATCAACGGCTCCAGCAGCGCGGTCATGCCCATGGCGCGGCGTTCGATGTCGCGGGACAGGGTTTGCGCGGCGCGTTCGAGCATCGGCGGCAGGCAGCCGGTTTTCTCGCCACTGGCGATCAGGTGGATCAGCACCGGCGGGAAGACTTTCTCCACACGCAACGCCGCTGCCAGGTTGACCCCTTCCCGGACTTTGGCCGTGGCCTCGCTGACGCTCAGGCTCAGGCGGTCGTTGGACAGCGTCTGGCGCGCCGCCTCAAGGGCCCGCAGCAACGGCACCCCGGCGCCGCCGAGGATCGCCAGGGTCGAGGCAAAGCGCGCGGTGTTGAGGCCCAGAACGAAACGTCCGATCAGCGGCAGGCGCAGCACCCGCGCATGCCAGTTCAAGCGCGCCGCCGGGTTGCGCAAATACATCCGCCAACCCCAGAACCCACCAGCCAGCACGCCAAAACACAACCAGCCCCAGGCGCGGATGAAGTCACTGGCGGTGAGCATCGCCACGGTCAGCCCGGGCAGGTCTTGCCGGGCCTGGGAGAACGCGCTGACCACCTGCGGTACCACGTAGCTGAGCAGGAAGATCACGATGGCGACCGACACCAGCCCCACCACCCCGGGGTAGATGAACGCCGTGAGGATCTTGCCCCGCAGGTTGTTACGCTCTTCGATGTAGTCCGCCAACCGCTCCATCACCTGAGCCAGGTCGCCGGACTCTTCGCCGGCGGCAATCAGCGCCCGATAGATTTCCGGAAAATCCCGGGGCCGCGCCGCCAGGGCTTCGGCCAGGCGCATGCCGCTGCGCACATCGGCGCGCACTGCGCTCAAGGTCTGGGCGATGTGCTTGCGCTCGGCCTGTTCCACCGTGGCGCTCAACGCGGCTTCCAACGGCAGGCTGGCGCCCAGCAGGCTCGCCAGTTGCCGGGTTGCCCAGGCCAGGTCGTTGTCCGAGAGCTTGGCGCTGAACAAGCCACCGCCGTTGGTCGGTGTGGTGTTGCGCTCGAGCTGCACCTGCAATGCCGTCAGCCCGCGACTGCGCAGCAGGTTGAAGGCGGCACCCTGGCTGTCGGCTTCCAGGTGTCCGATCTCGATCTTGCCGGTGGCGTCGGCCGCTTCAAAACGGTAGCGATTCATCAGGCGTCCCGTGTCACGCGCAGGATTTCTTCAGGGGCCGTGGTGCCACTGCGCACCCAACGCTCGCCATCCTCGCGCATGCTGAACATCCCCGCCTGACGGGCGGCGACGCGCAGTGCCTGCTCCCCTGCCCCTTGGTGAATGAGCGTGCGGATGTCATCGTCGATGCAGAACAGTTCATGGATACCGGTGCGGCCGCTGTAGCCGGTCTGGTTGCAGGTCGGGCAACCCACCGGGCGCCAGGTGCCGGGCGTGGCCGGATCAGGTTGCTTGCAATGCGGGCACAGCCTGCGCACCAGACGCTGGGCGAGCACGCCGAGCATCGACGAGGCCAGCAGGAACGGCTCGACGCCCATGTCGATCAGACGGTTGATGGCCGACACCGCGTCGTTGGTGTGCAGCGTGGCCAACACCAAGTGACCGGTAAGGGACGCCTGCACGGCGATTTGTGCGGTCTCCAGGTCGCGGATTTCACCGATCATGATGATGTCCGGGTCCTGACGCAGAATCGCCCGCAAGGCCAGGGCGAAGGTCATGTCGATCTTGGCGTTGACCTGGATCTGGCTGATGCCCGGCAAGTCGTATTCCACCGGGTCTTCCACCGTGAGGATGTTATGCACGCTGGCGTCCAGCCGGGCCAGGGCGGCGTAGAGGCTGGTGGTCTTGCCGCTGCCGGTGGGGCCGGTGACCAACACGATGCCGTGGGGCTGACGGATCAGGTGATCGAGCTTGCCCAGCACGTCCGGGTCCATCCCCAACGTTTCCAGTTGCAGGCGTCCGGCTTGCTTGTCCAGCAACCGCATCACCACCCGTTCGCCATGGCCGGTGGGCACCGTCGAGACGCGGATATCGATGGGCCGACCGGCCACGCGCAAGGCGATGCGCCCGTCCTGGGGCAGGCGTTTTTCGGCGATGTCGAGTTGGGCCATGATCTTGATCCGCGACACCAGCGCGCCGTGCAGGGCCTTGCGTGGCGAAACCACGTCGCGCAGGGTCCCGTCGACCCGGTAGCGCACCACCGAATGGCTTTCGTAGGGCTCGATGTGAATGTCGCTGGCCTCGTCCCGGGCGGCCTGGGTCAGCAAGGCGTTGATCATGCGGATCACCGGCGCGCCGTCCTGGGTGTCCAGCAGGTCGGTGATCTCGGGGATGTCCTGCATCAGGCGGTCGAGGTCGACTTCGTTTTCCGCCGCGCCCACGACTGCGGCGGCACTGCCGGTGTCGGCGTAGGCACTGTTGAGCAGCCCATCGAGCTCCTCGTCGCGCACCCGCTCCAGCCGCACTTCGCCGAATTGACGGCGCACTTCACTGATGGACCAGCCCGGCGTGGACGGGCACACCATCAGCACCGCGCCCTCGTCGGACTGGCGCAACACCAGGCGCTGGGCCTTGGCCCAGGCGTATGGGAGGGTGTTCATGTCGACACCTCAGGTCCAAGAAACACACATGTCCCCTGTGGGAGCGAGCTTGCTCGCGATAGCGGTGGGTCAGTTGCAATGATGTTGAGCGAACTGCCGTCATCGCGAGCAAGCTCGCTCCCACAGTGTCTTGGGGTGACCTCAGTATTGTGCATACCGCGAACTCCCATAGGTTGGGTGTTCATCAGCGAGCGCCTCCTTCGACCGGCACTGCCTTGATCGCCGCCCTGGGCGTTTGCAGGCTCACGGGCGCCGCCCCCGGAATTGCCCGGGCCGAGGCTGGCAGTTGCGGCGCCTGCATGTCTGGCATGGCCCAGCTGCGATCCGGTTGCAGCAGGCCTTGGGCGCGGCGCATGAAGTCGTAGCGGTTGAGGGTGATGCCGCGCCCCGCCGCCGTGTCGCGGATGATGTACGGCCGCAGGAACACCATCAGGTTGGTCTTGGTGATCTGCCGCCGCTCGTTGCGAAACAGCGCACCGATACCGGGGATGGTCGACAGCCACGGCACCGCGTCATTGCTCTGGCTGTAGCCATCCTGCAGCAACCCACCGAGGACCATGATCTGCCCGTCGTCCAACAGGATGCTGGTGTCGATGGCACGTTTGTTGGTGACAATCCCCGTGGTGCTCGAAGCGCGGTTGTCGACGCTGCTGACCTCTTGATAGATATCGAGCTTGACTGTGCCGCCCTCGGAAATCTGCGGCCGGACATTGAGCTTCAGCCCGACCTCCTCGCGGGTCACGGTCTGGAACGGGTTGTTGCTGGTGCCACCGCCGCCGGTGACGTAGCTGCCGCTGACGAAGGGAATGGTCTGGCCGACAAAAATGCTCGCCGCTTCGTTGTCCAGGGTCAGCAGGTTCGGCGTTGACAACACATTGGTGCCGCCCTTGCTCTTCAACGCCCGGGCCAGGACCTTGAGGTCGAGGATCTTGCCAATGCCGGGAATGTCCACGGTGCCGTTGACCACGCCGAGATTCAGCCCCTGGGGCAACACATCGATGCTGGTCTTGCCATTGAGGTTGAGCCCGGTGCCGCCGAGATTGACCCCGCCGATCACGCCGCTGCCACCGAGGTTGCCGCTCTGCCATTGCACGCCAAATTCGCTGGCGTCGTCCTCACCAACCTCGACGATCAGGCTCTCGATCACTACTTGGGCGCGACGCTGGTCCAGCAGGTCGATGACTTCCCGCAGGTTGCGGTACAGCGGGTCCGGCGCGGAGATCAGCAAAGTGTTGGTGGTGGCGTCGGCCTGGATGGTCACGCCGCCGGCGCTGAACGCGGTGTTCTGTTCGTTTTTCGTCGAAGCGGAGGTGGTCCCGTTGCTGCCCTGGGCGTAGCCGTTGCTGGTGGTCGACGCACTGCCGCTGGTGGTGCTGCTGGTGCCATCACCACTGCTGCCCTGCCCGCTCTGGCCATTGGTGCTGCCACCCATGCCACTGAGTACCGAGCGCGAGTTGTCGTTGCCCTCGCCTTCGCTTTCCCCGGTGAGCAAGCCGCGCAGGGCCTGGGCCAGTTTGCCGGCCTGGGCATTGCGCAGGTATACCACGTGCAGGTTGCTCGGATTGTTCTGGGCATTGTCGAGCTTGTAGATCAGGTTGCGCGCCAGCTCGGTGCGCTCGGGGCTGCCGGCGCGGATGATGATGGAATTGGAGCGCGGGTCGCCGATCACGTTGATTTTCTGGGTCTGGTCGCCGCCCTGGGTTTCCAGCAGGTCGGAAACCATCTGCGCGATGTCGACAGCGATGCCGTTGTGGATCGGCACCACATCGGTGTCGATGGCGCTGGGGGTGTCGATGCCTTCGATGAGCTGCGCCACCCGTGACAGGTTCTCGGCGTAATCGGTGACGACAATGGTGTTGTTGCCCGGGTAGGCGTTGATCGGGTTGTTTGGCGAAACGATCGGGCGCAGCACCGGGATCAGGTTCACCGCGTTTTCGTATTGCAGGCGGAAGGTGCGTGTCAGCATGCCGTTGCCGGCCGGTTTGTCGGCGCTGTAGATCGGCCCTCCCAGCAGCTTGGCATCGGCCTCCGGCACCACCTGGGCCACGCCGCCTACGTCCACCACGCTGAAGCCTTGCATGCGCAGGGCGGCCAGCAACATGTCGTAGGCCTGGTGAGCCGGGACCTGGCCTTCGGAAACCAGCGTCAGGTTGCCCTTGACCCGCGGGTCCACCAGGAATTGTTGGCCGGTGGAACGGGACAAGGCCCGCACCACCGCCTGGATATCCGCCTCGACGAAATTCAGCGTCACCGGTTGATCCCCCAGGGGCGTGCGCGCCGGCACATTGCTGCGGGGTTCTCGGGCACGGGCGGTGAGGTCGACCTGATGCCGCACCGCGGGCTTGCGTTCACGCAGGTCCTGGGCCCGCTGGCGATCGAGCAATGCATCGCCGCTACGCTGGGTACTTCCCAACGGAACACCCAGCTCGCTGTCCACCAGCAACGGCGGCTGCGACGCGGGCGGCGTGCTGTTGCAGGCACTCAACGCCAGCAACAACAGCGGCGCGGCCTTGCGCCAATGACGTGGGTATCGGGCCCCTTTCATGAAGCTTCCTTAGCGCTTTGCGCCTGATCCATGCGAACGGTTCCGGACAGTGTGCCGGCGCTGTTGTCGAGGTTGTCGTGATTATCGGGATTGGCAAGGGCGGTGCGCTGCAAACGGGCCTCGATCACTTCCAGGGAGAACTGCCGTGGGTTGCCCAGCAGCCAGCTGATCACTGCCTCCGCCGGGGCCTGGTCGAACGTGAGCTGCCAGGCATCGGGGAACTCGGTGCCGGGTGCTTGCAATTGGTAGTGCTGGCTCAAGCCGCTGGCGTCCAGGCTCTGGCGCAGGGCGGCTTCGAGGGGCTGGTCTTGGGCTGGCCCGGCGACGTCACGCAACAGCACTTCAAGGGCTTCGGTTTGCGACCGTAGCTTCGGGGTTTCCGCTTGCCAGTAGGCGATGGTCTTGAGCGGTGGCTCAATCAACGCGAGCCAGACCAGACAGCCGCCCAACACCAACGCAGCCAGGGCCACAGCAGCTTGCTCGCGCACGGCAAGCCCCTGCCAGAACGTGCGCAAACGCGTACGAAAAGTTTGCCAACGGACCCATGCCAGGGACAGGGAGTGCTTATTCATCGTCGGCGTCCGGGGTTTCGTCGGAGGAATCCTGGGTACCCTGGCCGGCCGGGGCCACCCGCAGGCGCCAGCCCTGGTCGATGGCGGCGACGTCGATGCCGGCCTGGGCCAGGGGGATTTTCCAATCCTCTTCGGCGGTGGTTTTCTGCGCCTCGGCCACGACACTCAGGCGCAATTCACCGTTCTCGAACACCAATGCCTGGACATTGCCGCTCATGAACGGCATGGCGCTGCCCGCTTGCTGCACCAGGCTGGCAAAGCGTTGGGCCGGGTCGGTCGCCGCACCGCTCTGGCGCGCCGCGATCTGCTGGCGTGCCTGTTGCAGCGGGTTGAGGATCACCGGCAACTCGGGAAACGCCTGTTTCACCCGCTGGCTCATCTGCGCCTTGAGCCGTTGGCCCTGGGCCGCTTCGCGGGCGGCGTAGAGGTTCAGCCCGACCACCCACACCGCCAGCGCTACCGCGCAGATCGCCGCCGCCCGGCCCCAGCCACCGCGTGCGACGGCGTTGCGTGAAAGGCCGGCATGCAAGCCCCAGCCCGGCGCCGGGCCAGTCCAGCGTTGGCTTTCAGCCAATGTATTGATCGAAGGTTGCGGCGCAGCCTCGCCGACCCAGTGCAACCCGGCGCCCGTTTCCAGCAGCCACTCGTCCAGCGCCTCCTCCTGCAACGGTTGCACCACGGCGTGCTGCAGGCCATGACGCACCAGCAGATGGTCGTCCTCGATACAGGCCACCGGCCCCGACAGCACCGGCAAGGCGTAGGCCGCCGGATAGAGGCCGCGCAGCTTCATGCCGGCCTGGTGCACAAGCCGCCCGAGATTGGCGAGGGATTCACGGTCCAGCCAGGCGATCTGCACCTGCCCATCAACGTCGCGCGGGCTGTGGGCCACCTGCATGTGTTCGCTGGCACCGAGCATCAGGGCCTGGGCCGCGCACGTCACCGCCGCGGTGATCTTGGCCGCCGGTAATAGCGGCAACTCCAGGCGAGTCAACAGGCTGTCGCGGGGATGAAGGAAACACTCCACCGAAAGGTTTTTGCCGCCCTGGCCCAACGCCCGGAGGCTGCTAAGGCCTTGCTCGCGAACCTGGCCCTGGCGATCCAGCCAAGCAAACGCCACCACACTGTCGAGGTCCAGGCTGCCCAGCGGCACCAGGGCAATGCGCAAGCGCGTCATACGCCCACCCTTGACCAGATCACCTGGGGCAAACGGTCCTCGGTGCGTTGCAGCAATGCGTCCAGTTCGACCCGCCGCTGACCGCTGCGCGCCTGGCCCCGCAGGCGGAACCAGTCACTGGTGATGCCGACCTTGACGCTGGCGGTCTCCAGCTCCGGCATGCGCAGGCGATTGACGAAATCCCCGCGGTTGATAAACCAGTGGCCGCCGTCGCGCTCCCTGACCAGGGCCTCGGCCCGTTGCAGCGACAGCCCCGGCACGTAGGCGGCCAGCACCGGGGCACTGGCGGTATTGCCATTGATCCAGGTGTTGGCCGGCAGGATCGTCACGTACGGCGTCAGTGTGTCCAGTAACCGCGTGGTGACGCCCTTGACGCTGCGCAGGTCTTGCAAGGTACGCAGCATCGGGCGCGTCGGGGCCAGCGGCGTGTTGTCGGCCTCTGGCGAGGTTTCGCGGCCGCTGTTGAAGGTATTGGCCTTTGGCGCCTGATCCAGCCGCTGCGGATTCAACAGGCGCGGATAGGCCTCGACCACCCTTTCGACGATGCGCGTGCGGACCGTCGCAGCCACGCCCAACTGCTGGCACAGGCGTTCGAAGGCGCGCACTTGTTCCTCGTCCACGCGCTCATTGGCGACGAGGTTGCGCAGGTTGAACTTGCCTTGCTCATCTTCCAGCTGGCCTTCGAACGGCGTGTCGACCTGGCCTGAGCCCGGCATCACGATGGGTTTCGCCCAGGGTTGGCCGAAGCGCGTCAGTGGATCGCGCTGGCGGGCGTCCCAGAGCAACTGGCGACTCAGTTGCAAACCACCCTGCAACCGCGCCGTGCCTTGGACGCGCAACTGCTCGGCCTCCAGGCTGCGGGTGAACAGGGTCTGGCGGGTCAGCATGCCGCCGGCGATGACCGCCACCACGGCAGCGATCAGCAAGGCACTGATCACCGCCATGCCGCGCTGCTTCGCCGCGAGGGGCGAATCCGTTCGCATCACGGCCCTTACAACTGCCAGGAGCCAATGTCGGCATTCACGCCGTCGCCATCAGGCTGGCCGTCGGCCCCCAGGGAAAAGATATCGACTTCGCCGTTGGCACCGGGGTTGAGGTAGTTGTAGGGGCGGCCCCATGGGTCGTTGGGCAGGCGTTCGAGGTAGGAACGCCAGGTGCCGTTTTTCGCGTCGGCCGGTTTCTCCACCAGCACCTTGAGACCCTGGTTCATGCTCGGGTAACTGCCGTGGTCCAGGCGATACAGCTTCAAGGCTTGCATCAGGCCGCCAATGTCCTGTTTCGCCGCCGTTGCGCGCGCTTGGTCGGGACGGTCGAGGACCTTGGGCACCACCATCGCCGCCAGGATGCCGAGGATCACTACCACGACCATGATTTCGATCAGGGTGAAACCCAACTGCCCGCGAGGGCCTTGGGAGCGGGCGTTGTAACGGGCGATCTGCATCTCGACGGTCCTTCGCTGGATTCGATTCGAGGCGCAGTGTTGCAAGAAAATATGTCAGTGATATTGAAATTGCTCAGGAGCTTGCGTCGTCAATCGGTCACGAACGTCGGCTAGCGTTGCAGGTTGTCCTCGCCCTCGAGCCCGCGCCATGCCACGCCCTGCTCCGCAAGCCGGCTTCACCCTGATCGAAGTGCTGGTGGCCCTGGCGATCATCGCCGTGGCCATGTCGGCCGCCGTGCGCGTGGCCGCGGTGATGACCCAGAGCAACGGCCTGTTGCGGGACAAATCCATCGCGCTGCTGGCCGCCCGCAGCCAACTGGCGCAGTTGCGTCTGGAAGGCCGTTTTGCCCAGGGTTCGAAAGTGTTCGAGTGCGACCAGGGGCGCTTGCTGCTGCGCTGCGAACAGACCCTGCGCCCGGTGGAAAACGGTCGACTGCTGCGGGTTGAACTGAGCGTGTCGGACCGCAGTCGCGAAGCACCGCCGTTGGCTCGGTTGGAGACGTTGGTCAGCCGGGAGAAACCTTGAGCGTTGTGGGCTAACACATCCTTTGTGGCGAGAGGTTTATCTGTGGGAGCAAGGCTTGCCCGCGATACAGGCGCCTCATTTCCTCGGAGACTGCGTCGTCTTCATCGCGGGCAAGCCTTGCTCCCACAGGGGAGGCAAACTCACTGAATCCGGCAACCGGGCCAGGACCAGTCGGGTCTGCTCCTTGCCCCGCTCGATGACCACCGCCTGCGCCTCGATCGCCACCAGCCGCACCCCTTGGGCCACGCGCTCACCCACCAGGAAACTGCGCGGCGGTCCGTCGTTGAGGCTGAGGATCGCCACGGCGGCGTGGGTGCCGGCCATCACCCCGCTGACCTTGATGTCCACCGGTGCCGGCTGGTTGGAGAACCATTGCAACGCCGGGTTATCGGAACGCTCGGCCATGCGTTGCGGGGCGACGTCCGGCGTGCGGGACTCGGCCGAGGTGAGCAGCAGCGAAGACCAGGTCGCCACCCCGGCCAACGCCGCCAACAAGCCCACGGCCTGGACGATTTGCGCCGGGGACACACGCTCGATGAACGCCATGGCCTGAATCTCCTTTTTTTGATTCCAGCTTGCAGCGTACGCGTCAATTCTCTCCGTTTTATTTCACATCCTTATCATCTTCACCGTGCAGAGTGACCTTTACGCAAAGGAGCGCGCATGAACCTCGGCAAGCAACGCGGTTTTACCCTGATCGAATTGATGGTGGTGCTGGTGATCATCGGCATCGCCAGTGCCGCCGTGAGCCTGAGCATCAAGCCGGACCCGTTGAAGTTGCTGCGCCAGGATGGCGAACGGCTGGTGCAGCTGTTGCAACTGGCCCAGACCGAAGCGCGCACCGACGGGCGGCCGATTACCTGGCGATGGGACGCCAAGGGCTTTGGCTTCAGTCGCCGCGCGGACCGGGGCACCGGGGTTGATCGCTTCGAGGACGACCCGCAACTGCGTCGACGGCGCTGGCAGAGCCCGTCGATGGAGGTGCGCGTGGAACCCAGGCAGCGGGTCGTGCTGAATGCCGAGTGGATCGGCGAGCCCTTGCAGATCCGCTTGTCGGACGGCCAGAACAGCCTCACCGTGCAACGCAGTGCCGCCGGACGGGTGCAACTCCAATGAGCGCCCGGCAGGCGGGTTTCACCTTGCTGGAAGTGATGGTGGCGATCCTGCTGATGGCGGTGGTCAGTCTGATCGCCTGGCGCGGGCTGGACAGCGTGACCCGTGCCGACAGCCATTTGCAAGCCAGTACCGAGCAGACCGAAGCGCTGCTGCGGGTCTTGAACCAACTGGAGCGCGACGTCGCCCTGCGCGCCAGCATCGAGCTGAGTGAACCGCTCAAACCCGGCGTCGACGACCCGCCCTCGACCGCCCCGCCCGCCCTCACCGTGCGCAGCACCGAAGGCCGGGGCTTTCGCCTGGATGTGATCCGCGTGGCGGCGGCCCAGGAGGGCGAGCTGCAACGGGTGCGTTGGTGGCTCAAGGGCGACACGCTTTACCGCGCCCAAGGCCAGGCCCGCAACCGCTACCCCCTACCCGCACCCGGCCCGGGCGTGGCCGTGCTCAGTGACGTCAGCGACGCCGGCCTGCGGTACTGGGACACGGAGAAAGGCTGGCGCAAACTCAGCGGCAACCGCCAAGAAAACCCGACGGGCATCGAGATCAGCCTGAGCCGCCAGACACCCCAAGGCGTCGAGAAATATCGGCAAGTATTAGGGCCACTGGAATAAGCCGAACAACACTGTCCCCTGTGGGAGCGAGCTTGCTCGCGATAGCGGTGGGTCTGTTGAAGAGGATGTCGAATGTGCCGGCCCCATCGCGAGCAAGCTCGCTCCCACAGGGTTATGGAGTGAACCGAAGACTTGAGCCAAGCACAGAGCCTTTGTGGGAGCGAGCTTGCTCGCGATAGCGGTGGGTCTGTTGAAGAAGATGTCGAATGTGCCGGCTCCATCGCGAGCAAGCTCGCTCCCACAGGGTTATGGAGTGAACCGAAGACTTGAGCCAAGCACTGGTTCCTTGTGGGAGCGGGCTTGCTCGCGAAAGCGGCATGACAGTCGACATTGATGTCGAGCCTACAGGCCTCTTCGCGAGCAAGCCCGCTCCCACAGGGTTATTGGGTGGCCTCAGGTTTTGGGCCCGGCATAAGTCCCTTGTGGGAGCGAGCTTGCTCGCGATGAGGCCCGCCCAGACGCCGCTGGCCTCAGCTCAGTACCACCACCCCACCCGGCAATTCGGTGCATTTGGCGCCGTAGGCATCACGGATCAACAGCGCCACGCCCGCCAACTGGTCGAGGCGAAACCGTGCGTGGACCTTGCGCTGGCCCAGCTCGCGGTTGAGCAGCAACAACATGCCGGGACGGTAGCGGTTGATTTCGTCGATGACGCTGGCCAGGGACGCGTCGTTGAACACCAGGACCTGCTCACGCCAGGCAATGGCGGCCGACACATCGGCACGCTTGGGAGCGCCCACCTGGTGAGGGTCGTAAGTCAGCTGCATACCCGGTTCCAGGCGAAACCGCTGGCCTTGCACCTCGACCTGCACCACGCCCTCCAGGCAGGTCGCGCAGACGCTCTGGTCGGTGTAGCGGATGTTGAAGCGTGCCCGGGCGGCGCTGATCCAACCGGCGCCGGCCCGGACGCTGACCACCTGGGCACTGCGCCCCTGCACTTCAATTTCGCCACTGAGCAACTCCAACCCTTGTCCGCCATCGGCCAGCGCGTGGCGGCTGAGACGGGTCTGGGTATTGAGCTCCAGGCTGACGCCCTCGGCCAATTCCACTCGGCGCTGTTCGCCGACATCGGTGATGTAGTCGGCCCCCAACCCGGAAACACCGCCGGGCACCGTGGCGCGGATCAACAGGAAAGCCGCCGATGCGGCGATGGCGCCACCCAACAACGCCCGACGGCCGAAATGCCGGGGCGCCTGCAACGCCGCGGCGGCGGGTTGCAGCCCCTGCCACAGCACCTTGGCCTGTTCAAAGGCCTGCGCATGTTCGGGGCTTTGCCCGCACCACAAGCGCAAGGCCCGGGCATCGGCCACGGTGGCGCGCCCCGAGGTCAGCAGGATCAGCCAATCTCGGGCCTCGCTGGCCAATCGGGCCTGGGGCGTGGCGTCAGGGGAAGCGATGCTGAAGATGTTCAAGCGCACACACACTCATGAAAGGGTCGGGTCTCTACTCTCAAGACGGTTTTCCCGCGCCGGGACCGAACCGCTGAATGACTTTTCTTTCCAGGCGCAGGGCACAATGCCCCAGCGCCGCCTTGATTTCCTTCTCCACCATGCGGGTGGAAATACCGAAGCGCTGGGAGATTTCCAGATGCGGCGCTTCTTCCAGGCGGGCGGCGATGAAAATCCTGCGACGGCGCGCCGGCAGTTCGTACAAGGCCTTGAGCAAGGTCTGCAACTCCTTCTGCCCACCCACCACCCGCGCCGGGTCCAGCGCTTCATCCGAGACCTGCAGCAATTCCTCGATTTCATCGCCCGTAAGCAAGCGTGCATCGGCCTGCCGACGATCGGCGGCGATGTTCAGGGCCATGCGATACAGATAAGCATTGGGCTGGGCGATGTCCGGCGTGTCGACCATGCGATCGACCCGCAGGTAGGTTTCATGCAGCACGTCGTTGGCCAGTTCCTCGGAGCCCAGGCGTCTGCGCAGGCGCACCCTGAAATCCTCATAGGAGGTGAGAAACAACTTCACCAACGGGCTGCGACCGATGTCTTTCATCGCCCGGACACCCCTTCCCCTGTCATGCATTCCATGCTTCTTCCTGATGAGTCGGGTAACAAAAGCAGGGTCACCGGCTGGCGCAACGAACTGGGCGCGGGGCGGTCGATCCTGAGGTTTTGCAAACTGTTGACCAAGGCCTTGTCCCGCATCAGGTCGCCCGTGGAACTGACCAGGCGGCTGTGCTGGACCACGCCGTCCCGGCCGATCCACACTTGCAGCACCGCCCGAAAACTGCCTGGGCGGGTCAACGGTGAACGACATAAATTGCGCTGGATGACCGTCTGGATGGCTGCCGCGTAGTTGCTGTCACTCATGCCCGGAGTGACACCGGCAGGCAGCGGAACCTCGCGGACCCGAACCGGCTGCAACGTGAACGCATCCGCCCGGGCATAATGCGCCGCCAGCCCGGTGCCGCTGAGCAACACCCGCAACCCGTCGGAGGGGGTGAACCGCCCCTGCACGCCCAGCGTTTGGCGCTGGCTCGACAACTGATGGTCCACCAGCACCGCCATGCCCGTAGCGCGACTGAACTGCTCTAGCGCCGTGGTCAGTTCCTGGGGCGCGATGTCCAGGTCCACCAGGCCAACCGCCTGGATCGGCCCGGCCAGCAGACACAGCAACACCATCAGCCACCCCAAGGGCACGCTGGTCAATCCACGTCCGCGTTCGCCCCCGGCTCTGCCCTGCTGCACAACTGACGTATCCGTTGAAAATCGTCATCCTGAGGGGTGTTTATGAATGTCGTATGACAACTGATACAAATCCTCCAGGCCGCACTAGACTGATGCCCTGACAACGCACCGTCCGCTGCCGCGGGCCAGGAGGTCGGAGATGAAACAGTGGATGAACATGATCGCAGGCCTCGGGCTGTGCATGGCCCTGCCCTGGGCCCAGGGCGAAGAAGCCCCGGCCTGTATCGAGGTGACTGTCGGTGGCTACAAGACCCCCGACTACAACTGCCTCAGCCGGCAGATGGGTAACGACCCGCAGGCCGCGAAGGCGGCGCAACAGGCCCAAGAGGCCATGAACGTGCCGGTCAATGAACGCGCACCGAACAGCATCGGCCTGGCAACCCCGGCGGCCACGGGGGTGCGCATGGGTAATACGTTTGGCACCTCGGTCAAGCCGCAAAGGCCGCCGGCTCCGGCTAACAACTCACCCCTGACAAAGTAACGACACTGCTTTTTGTGGCGAGGGGATTTATCCCCGTTGGGGCGCGAAGCGGCCCCAAAGCATACAACTCAATCCTTCTGAAACACCGAGATACAGGCGTTTAGGGCTGCTACGCAGCCCAACGGGGATAAATCCCCTCGCCACAAAAGCAGCTCGCCACAGGAACACACTTAGGAGCTTGCTCCAGACAATCACCCCCCCGGACTCTGGCGAAAACTCACCGCCAGCCGGTTCCAGCTGTTGATGGTGCTGATCGCCAGGGTCAGGTCCACCAGTTCCTCCTCGCTGAAGCAGGCCCGGGCCTGGGCATAGACGTCATCGGGCACCTGGCTTTGCGCCAACAGCGTCACCGCCTCGGTCCAGGCCAGGGCGGCGAGTTCGCGAGCCGTGAAGAAACCGCTGTCGCGCCATACCGCCACCGCGTAGAGCCGCCGCTCGGTCTCGCCCTGACGCCGCGCTTCCACCGAATGCATGTCGGTGCAGAAGGCACAGCCATTGAGTTGCGAGGCGCGGATCTTGATCAGGTGCAGCAGCGCCGGTTCGATACTCAGGCGACTGGTCAGGGCTTCCAGGCCGATCATGGCGCGCATCGCCCCGGGGGATGCGGTGTAGTAATCCAGACGCGGGCTCATGGCGGGCTCCGTGGCATTCGAGAACTTCACGGTAGGCCCTGGGACTGGGCAATGACAGGTCCAATTCGTCGAAAAAACCGGGGACAAGTCCAATGAACGGGATTTTCTCCACGCAACTTCTACGCAGTCGCACAATGCGGGTAATCTTGCGCCTTTGATGCTGGCCGCCAACAATCGCCCAGGAGCTTGCGGGTATGGAACTTCATGTTGTCATCAACGGCCGCAAGGACCTGTCGGGCCAGTTGTATCAACAGTTGCGCAGCGCCATCGAAAGCGGTCGCCTGACCGCCGGCACGCAACTGCCGCCCAGCCGCCTGCTGGCCGAGCAACTGGGGGTCTCGCGCAAGACCGTCTCCGACACCTACGCCCAACTGACCTACGAGAACTTCCTCACCGGCATCATCGGCAAAGGCACCTACGTCAATGCGCGGCCGGCCAAAGTCGTGCGTAAGCAGAGCCACCGCGAACTGGCCGGCGCCGACGTCGTCGAGGCCTGGCGCACCATGCCGGACCTGATGCGCCATCCCACCCTCGAAGGTGCGTTGCGCTACGACTTCATCGGCGGCGCCACCGGCAAGGGCCAGTTTCCGCTGGACGACTGGCGGCGCTGCACCGCCCACGCGCTGCGCCAGATCGCCAGCGCCAAGGGCTTCTACAGCCAGCCCGAAGGCCTGCCGTCGCTGCGCAATGCTATTGCCCGGCACATCGCGTTTTCTCGCGGGGTCAATTGCCAGGATGAAGACGTGGTGGTGTGCAACGGCGCGCAACAGGCCTTGGACCTGATTTCGCGGGTATTGACCCGTCCCGGCAGCCTGGTGGCCATGGAAGATCCGGGTTACCCGCCGGCGCGCTTGCTGTTCGGCTCCCAGGGCGCCACGGTGGCCGGGGTGCCGGTGGACGAGCACGGCATGCGGGTGGACCTGATCCCCGACGGCACGCGGTTGATTTATGTGACGCCCTCCCACCAGTTTCCCCTGGGCATGCCCATGAGCCAGGCCCGCCGCGAGGCCTTGCTGGCGCGGGCGTATGAGCTGGGGGCAATCATCATCGAAGACGACTACGACAGCGAATTCCGCTACGAAGGCCGGCCCGCCGATTCGTTGCAGAGCCTGGATGAGCGCGGCATCGTCGCGTACGTCGGCACCTTCTCCAAGACCCTGTTGCCGGAGCTGCGGCTCGGTTACGCAATCCTGCCGCCAGCGATCCTTGAAGCGGTGATCCTGGCCAAGCGCCTCACCGACCAGCACACCTCTACCCTGCCCCAATGGGCACTGGCCAAGTTCATCGCCGAAGGCTGTCTGCTCAAGCACATCCGCCGCTGCCACACCCTGTACGCCGGGCGCCGCGAGCGGATCCTGGCGCGCATGGCCGGGGACTTGTCACCCTGGTTCGAGGCCGTGCCCACCACTGCGGGCTTTCATATGGCGGTGTTGTGCAAGGTGCCGATGGACCTGGCGCTGGTGATCGAGCTGGCGAGAAAAGCCGAGGTCGGGCTCTACAGCCTCGCGGGCTTTTTTAATGATGTGCCTGTGCGGCCGGGCCTGTTCTTCGGTTTCGGTGCGATCGAAACCCTGGACATCGACATCGCCCTCGACCGTTTGCGCGACATTCTGCAGCAGGTGGCCTGAGGATTGGACTGGGCATTTATCCGCCCATTGGCTGTTTGAGCCTTGCATCGCCAGGCCTATCCTGCACGGGTGTCATTGCGAGTAAACACCCCCGTCCGACTTGATTCAGGAGCCTGAAACAATGTCTCGCCAAGTGATCAATACCGTACAGGTGCGAGCAGCCGCCGGTCGCTCGGAAGAACTGGGCCGGCAATTGCAGCAAATCGTCGAGACCCTGCGCGCGCTCCCAGGCTGCGATGCCTATCTGGTCGACCGTTGCCCGGACGATGGCGACCGCTGGAACGTCAGCGCCCGCTGGCAATCGGAAGCGGCCATGCAAGCCCACTTCAATTGCCCTGAAGTGCAAGGCTTCATCAGCCTGATCGACAACCGTCTGGCCCGAAGCGTGGATTTCAATAGCTTTCCGATTGTCTGAGGCCCACAACTTCATCCCTGCCTAGCCAAGTTGTGGCGAGGGGATTTATCCCCGCTGGGCTGCGCAGCAGCCCCAAAATCTTCGTATCGGCGACGGATCTGGCGAGTGCTGCGCACTCGAGCGGGGATAAACCCCCTCGCCACAAAAGCGCTCACCAGCCAATAGCCTCATCGGCCCAGCCCATTGGTCTACCCACCTTCCGAAAGATTGGACGTTTGCTTGCGCCACCCTGGGGCTTAGGGTGAACCCATCGTCGCGACAGCGCGAAATCACTCGAAACCACACAGGCCTTACCCCCATGAAAACCCTCTGTCTGTTCGCCGCCCTCAGCCTGCTGCCCATGACCCAAGCCTACGCCCACGAAGCCGCGCCGTCGGAGAAGGTCACGGTGTTGCAGGAGCAAATGCTGAAAAACGTTCCAGGCAAAAAAGCCATGATGCTGACCGTCAACTATGCCCCCGGCCAAGCGTCCATTGCCCACAAACACGAAGGCACGGCCATGGCCTATGTGCTGGAAGGCGCCATCACCTCCCAGGTCAAGGGCGAGCCGGCGAAGACCTACAAGGCCGGGGAGTTCTGGTATGAAGCGGCGGGGTCCGAGCACCTGGTGTCGAAAAACGCCAGCGCGAGCCAACCGGCGAAATTGCTGGTGTTCATGGTGATGGGAGAGGATGAGGCGGTGTTGATTCCGCTGAAAAACTGACCCGCCGAGACGTAGTCCCCCTGTGGGAGCGAGCTTGCTCGCGATGGCGGTGGATCAGTCAAGTTCAATGTCGCTGACCCACCGCTATCGCGAGCAAGCTCGCTCCCACAGAGGCCACAGTGAATCTTTAAATCAAAAAAAGCCCCGCATCTCTCAATGCGGGGCTTTTTCATTCAACGCCGGATCAGTTGGCCGTTACGACCGCCTGACCACTCATTGCCAGGTCCAGCAATTCGCGGTTGGCGACCGCGTACATGGCGTAGTCGGTGCCGCTGGCGGCACGGATGTCCACCAGCATCGCGCGCCAGCGCTCGACCATGCTGTGATGCTGCTCCAGCCACAGCGCCAGGCGGGTTTCCACTTCCTGACTACCGTCACCCTCCTGCAGGACCGAGATGGTGATCGCCCGTTGCTGCCAGTCGACGTCATCGCGGAACGCTTCGCGGGCCAGGGCCTGCCAGTTGTTTTCCACCGGCAGAGCGCTGATCTGTTGCAGGTACCAGGTGATATCCAGGGCGCTGCCCACGGCGAAGTAAGCCTTGGCCACATCGGCGGCGTTCTGGCCGGTGACGTCGGACGCCTCGATGATCGGCAACAAGGTGTACAAGTGCGTGGTGCCGGCAACCATGCGCGCCAGCAGCTCTGGCACGCCGGCCGCGACGTAAGCCTGGTAGCGGGTCTGCCAGCCTTCGCGGGTCGGGCCTTCCAGCAGTTCGTCGAGCTTGAGGCCCAACGCCGCCAGGTGCGGACCGAAGTGCGCGACGTCACGGGCAGCGTTCTGCTCGTTGCGACGGCTGCGCAGGAACCAGCGCGTGGCGCGACGGCCCAGGCGCATCAGCTCGTCCATCAGCTCCAGTTGCACGTCGGCCGAGACCTGGTGGTCCAGGGCTTCAATCTGACGGAACCAGTGCGGGAGGTGGAAGATGTCACGCACGATCACATAAGCGCCAGCCACGTTTGCCGGGCTCATGCCCGTAGACTCTTTCAACCGCTGGACGAAGGTGATGCCCATGTGGTTGACCAGGTCGTTGGCGATCTGGGTGCTGACGATCTCGCGTTTCAGGCGATGGCGACGCATGGCCTCGGAGAACTTGCTCACCAGCGTCGGCGGGAACGCGGTTTCCATGTCACGGGTCAGGTAATCGTCGTCCGGTACCAGGGAGTTGAGCAGCGCTTCCTTGAGGTCGATCTTGCTGTAGGAGATCAGCACCGACAGTTCGGCACGGGTCAGGCCATGGCCCGCCGCGACACGTTCGGCCAGTTGCTCTTCAGTCGGCAGGAACTCGATGGCGCGGTCCAGCTTGCCCCGGGCTTCCAGATCGTTCATCAGGCGCTTGTATTCGGCGATCCGCACAAAGGCGCGGCGTGCCGCCAGGGACAGGGCCTGGGTCTGCTTGTAGTTGTTGCCCAACACCAGGCCACCAACTTCGTCGGTCATGCTCGCCAGCAACTGGTTGCGTTGCTTGTCGGTCATGTCGCCGGCCTGCACCACTTCGTTGAGCAGGATCTTGATGTTCACTTCGTGGTCGGAGCAGTCCACACCACCGGCGTTGTCGATGAAGTCAGTGTTGGAACCGCCGCCATTGAGGCCGAACTCGACGCGACCCAGTTGGGTCATGCCCAGGTTGCCGCCCTCGCCCACGACCTTGCAGCGCAGTTCGTTGCCGTTCACCCGCAGCGCATCGTTGGCCTTGTCGCCGACATCGGCGTGGCTTTCGGTGCTGGCCTTGACGTAAGTACCGATACCGCCGTTCCACAACAGGTCCACCGGCGCCTTGAGCAAGGCGTTGAGCAGTTCGGTCGGGGTCAGTTTGTCGGCCTTGATGTCGAAGCGCTCTTTCATCTGTGGCGAGATGGCGATGCTTTTCGCGCTGCGCGAGAAGATACCGCCACCTTCGGACATGATGCTGGCGTCGTAGTCGGTCCAGGCCGAACGCGGCAGGTCGAACAGGCGCTTGCGCTCGGCAAAGCTGCTGGCAGGCTCCGGGTTCGGGTCGATGAAGATGTGCAGGTGGTTGAAGGCCGCGACCAGTTGCAGCTTGTCGGACATCAACAAGCCGTTGCCGAACACGTCGCCGGCCATGTCGCCGACCCCCACCACGGTGATGCTGTCTTCCTGGACATTGATGCCGCGCTCGCGGAAGTGACGCTGAACGCCGACCCACGCACCCTTGGCGGTGATGCCCATTTTCTTGTGGTCGTAGCCGGCCGAACCGCCGGAGGCGAACGCATCGCCCAGCCAGAAGCCGTAGTCGATGGCGATGCCGTTGGCGATGTCGGAGAAGGTTGCAGTGCCCTTGTCCGCCGCGACCACCAGGTACGGGTCATCGTCGTCATGCCGCACGACGTTGGCCGGTGGAACCAGCGCGCCGTCCTTGAGGTTGTCGGTGATGTCCAACAGACCCGAGATGAAGATGCGGTAGCAGGCGATGCCCTCGGCCGCGATCTCGTCCCGGCTGCCGCCCAGCGGCAGGCGACGTGGCAGGAAACCACCCTTGGCGCCTACCGGCACGATCACCGAGTTCTTCACTTGCTGGGCTTTTACCAGGCCCAGCACTTCGGTGCGGTAGTCTTCTTCACGGTCGGACCAGCGCAGGCCACCGCGAGCAACGTTGCCGAAGCGCAGGTGCACGCCTTCGACCCGTGGCGAGTAGACGAAGATCTCGAACTTGGGCACCGGTTTCGGCAGTTCCGGGATCAGGTGCGGGTTGAACTTGAAGCTGAAGTAGGACTTGTTCTGGCCGTTGGCGTCGGTCTGGTAGAAGTTGGTCCGCAGGGTGGCCTTGATCAGGTCCAGGTAGCGACGCAGGATACGGTCTTCGTTGAGCACCTGGACGTCGTCCAAGGCCGAGAGGATCGCTTGCTCCAGACGCAGTTGCTTGTCTTCCAGGTCATCGCCACTGAGCTTGCGCGCCAGGTAGAAGCGGGTCTTGAACAACCGGGTCAGCTCGCGAGCGATGTCGGTGTGGTTGTTCAGGGTGCTGGCGATGTAACCCAGGTCGAAGCCCAGGCGGATCTGCTTCAGGTAACGGGCATAGGCACGCAACAGCGCCACGTCACGCCATGGCAGGCCGGCGGTCAGCACCAGGCGGTTGAACGCATCGTTCTCGGCATCGCCACGCACGATGTGGACGAAGGCGTCCTGCAAGGTGTCGTTGAGTTGCTGGATGTCCAGGTCCAGGCCTTCGGCGGCGGTGAAGGCGAAATCATGAATCCAGAACTCGCGGCCGTTGGTGTGGCGCAGGCGGTACGGGAATTCGCCCAGCACGCGCAGGCCGAGGTTTTCCAGGATCGGCAGCACGTCGGACAGCGCCAGCGGCGTGTCGGCGTGATACAGCTTGCAGTGCAGCTCGCGCTGGCCGGAGACCTGGCCCAGTGGCTGGTAGAAGCTCATGACCAGCGGGTTCTTTTCGTTCAGGCTCAGCAGGTGCTGCATGTCGACCACGGCCGAATGCGCGGCAAAGCGCTCGCGGTAGCCGGCCGGGAAGCCTTTGGGGAAATCCGACAGCACGTTGGTGCCTTGGGCTTCGCCGAAGCTCTCGATGACCAGGCTGGCGTAGTCGTCCTTCCAGCTGCGGCAAGCCTGCACGACTTCTTTTTCCAGCAGCAACGGGTCGATGTCGAGGCGGTTCTTCGGATCCACCCGCAGGATCAACTGCACACGGGCCAGTACGGATTCGGAGAAGAAGGTCCAGAACTCGCAGTCCGAAGCCTTCAGGCGATCCATCAGCACTTGCTGGATCTTCTGGCGCACTTCGGTGGAATAGATGTCACGTGGCACGTAGGCCAGGCAGTAGCAGAAACGGCCATACGGGTCTTTGCGCAGGAACACGCGGATCTTGTTGCGTTCCTGGATCTGCACGATGGACATGACGGTGCTGAACAGCTCGTCCACCGGGGTCTGGAACAGGTCGTCACGGGGCAGCACTTCGACCACCTGGGCCAGCTCCTTGCCCAGATGCGCCTTGGCCTGGAAGCCCGAGCGACGCTCGATTTCCGCAACCTTGCGGCGGATATATGGGATGACCCGCACGCTCTCGCCATACACCGAAGAGGTGTACAGGCCCATGAAGCGGCATTCCTTGATGACCTTGCCGTTGGCGTCGATCTCGCGGATCGACACGTAGTCCGGGTAGGCCGGACGGTGTACGCGGCTCGGGTGCGCGGCCTTGGCGAACGACAGCAGGGTCGGTTCGCGCAGGTAGGCGACGGCGTAGTCTTCGATGCGCAGGTCTTCGGCGGTCAGGCCGGCGCGCAGCAATTTGGTCAGGCCGAGGAACGACTCGGGGTTGTACTCGATGTGACCGCCGTCGGCCTCATCGCGTACCACGAACTCTTCGTAGCCCAGGAAGGTGAAGTGGTTGCCCACCAGCCATTCCAGGAAACTCTTGATCTCGCTCTTTTCATCAGCGTCGATGGCGTAGGCGCTGCTGTCCAGGCTGTCGAGAATTTCCTGGACCTTGGCTTTCATCGGTTCGAAATCCGCCACGGCCACGCGCACTTCGCCCAGCACTTGCTCAAGTTCCTTGCTCAGGACGTTGAGTTCGGCGGCGTTGGCGCAGCGGTCGATCTCCAGGTACATCAACGACTCTTGCAGGATATCGTCGCCCTGGGTGCCTTTTGGCAGGATTTCCAGCAATTCGCCCTTGCTGCCGCGACGCACGCTCAGCACGGTGGTTTGCAGGGTATGGATGCTGTAGCCGCGACGGTTCAGCTCGGTGCGGACCGAGTCCACCAGGAACGGCAGGTCGTGATGCAGCACTTCCACGGCCGTGTGGGTCGACTGCCAGCCGTGGCGTTCGTAATCGGGGTTGTAGACGCGCACCTGCGGTTGCGTGTGATCGAAGCGCTCAAGCAGGCGCCAGGCAGACAGGGTGCAGCCGGCGAGGTCGGACAACCGGCGCTGGGTAAGTTCATCGAGGGAAATGATGCCGAAGAATTGTTCAGCGAACAGCGCCACTTGTGGCAGTGCCTGTTCACTGATGTGCTGCGCCAGTGCCGCTTGCAGTTGGTGCTGGAAGTCGGCTTTGCTGGCTGCGGTGAAGAACGCCATCTGTGGTACTCCGCTTGGGCTTGTTATTGATTGAAGCGTCGCGTGCAACCCCTGCGGGGCTGTCGGCCATCCCGTTCCTGATTCTCGGGCAGAGGAAACAGGATGACAGGTGGGTGAAGCTGGACAGGACCCGCAGGTCACATCCTTTTCCATGTAATTTTCCTGTCATGGACACCTGCAAAAACCACCCAGGGGTGGCCTTGGCGGGTGCACATCCGTTGCGCAGCTTAACGAGTGCGACAACCTGCCTGCTTGCAGCGCTGCGACATATTCGGTCATCGGCTAGCTAAACAGCCGGTACGCACCGAACAACCCTAGCAGGCTGGGGACCAAACGGCACCCCGAGGCGGTAAACCAGCAGAAAATCCTTCAGGCTGGCAAAATCCACTTTTCGCACCCCGCAGGTGCACTCGATCCTGGAGCCATCACCATGCAAATGACCACCGCCCTTCTGATTGCCAACCCGTGCGACGACGAAGAAGACAACATGGCCATGCTCTGCTGCCACAGCGCCCAGGGCGAAATGTTCCTGATGACGCGCTACCCCGACGAAGACGAATTGGAAATCGCCCTTGATGGAGAGCCTTCGACATTGGACGGCGTCAAGGTCACCCTCAGCCCTACCCGCCTGCTGATTGAAATTGCCCCGGCGGATGCCGATGCGCTCAACGGCGACGATGTGCTGGAGATCATCCACGACACCGACGCGGCGGACCTGGCGGAAGTGGAACTGACGTTGCAGAACATCCTCAAGGGGACGGGGACCTATATAAGCCAGCTCTGACTCCCAAGGCGACCCCTCGCCACAGGATCAGTGCGCCAGCTGTTATTCGTCTTTCTGCACGAGATTGCCATCGGCGTCATAAACCAGGTACTCGTCATCGTTTTTCGGATCCCTTACGTAGTAACGGGCCTCATTGCCGTTATCCGGCACCTTCATGCTGGTGTAGGACCCCAGTGCCTTGATCACCTTGTTGTCCTGACTGATCAAGACCAGCCCGGAACCACCACCGGCCCGGATGGCCGCGGCGTAACGGGTCTGAAACGCGTTGATCTGGCTGTAATCCAGCGGCACGCGCAGCCTGCCCGCCAGGTCGATGGCACCGTAGCTACCATCCCGTGCGACCACCGCCATGCCGTTGGAAAACGGTGTCACTTCGTCATACGGCAACTTGATGGGTAGCCGCGCGCCCTGGCGATCGATAAACGCGAATTTCCGGCTTTTAGTGTCCTGCACCAGCAGCGGTTGCTGACCCACAAACCGGCCTATCACGTTGTCACCCTGAAGGTTGATCCGTTTACCTTCCAGGTCGAAAACGTCCTGATGACGCCGATCGGGGGCACTGGCGTAGAGCAAACCCTCGCTGTGCTCGATGCCCGAGAATTGCGTCGGCAGGATCTGCTTGCCATCCAGGGTATAGGCACCGTACAGGCCCTCCGTGACATCGGTTCGCTTGCCGAGACGGGCGATGAACAGGTTGTCGGTCACGGTGGGGTTGACGAATTTCATCGGCAACACGAAACGGTGACTCCTGGCATCGTAAAGCCCATATGGGCCGTTGGTTTCACGCTCCACCAACAGCAGGCCATTGCTCAATACCTCGACGATGTGCTCGAACGGCAACTCCACGAGCTTGTTGCTACCGGCGGGGAAATAGGCGAGCTGGCTGCGCAACGCCTGCCACTGCGAGTCCGGGTCGCTGGACTTCTCCGGGGAAAACAACGTGTAGGTATCGGCCATCTGGCTATCTTGCACCTGCACCCAACGGGGCTTGATCAACCACTGGCCGGCCTGATCGATGAAGCCGTAGCGCTCGGCGTTCCGGTCCAGGGCGATGTACCGCGCTTGTTGCGCAAGGACGTTGTCGACCTGGGTGAACGCCACGGAGTTGTCTTCCATCGGATCGAGCACATGGATGACGATACGTTGCGGGGTCGCCTCGAATTGATAATCGACCTCGGTGTTTTTCAACGGTCCCACCTGTGCGGCCAGCGCCTCGGTCAAGCGCTGCAACTGCTGTTGCACCGCCTGACCGGTCTTGAGCTGCTTGAGATCGTCCTTGGTCTGCAGCAACGCCTTGTAATAGTCATGCAACGCCGCGATATCGCCATCGGAGGGGAACGCCCGAGCGTTGTTACCGTTGCTGTAGAGCGCCCTGCCCGCATCATCCAGCCCCTGCACCACGAAGGTCGACGATTTCGGCGTACTCAAGCGCACGGAGGCGCTGCCATCACCCAGGGCGGTGAGCTGGAAGGACTGGCCGTCGTCCAGGGTCACTTTCGGGTGATCCTTGTCCAGCACCACTTTCTTGAACGCCGGGTAGCTGCGGTACGCGACTGTCAGGCCGAGACTCGCCAGCGGTTTGTTCACCGACAGTGCAAAGGCGTCATGGGACGAGATCGTGTCGTCGGACTCTACCTCAGGCGCCCCCTTGAGCTCGGCGAAGGTTTTTTCGCTGCCATCGCGAAAACGCAGGCGCTGCGGCAGGTATTGCTCGGCCGCCGGCTCATCCGGCGTGGCGGCGCGCTTCCAGAGCGGATCAAGGCTGCTGGTATCGAGCCGCACCTCAGAACCCTCGGCGAACAGCCGCTGGGTAAAACGCAGGCCCTGGATCGACGCCAGTTCAGCTTTCAGTTGCGCACTTGTGAACGGCACAAACAGCGGCTCGTATTGCAGCGGCTGCTCATCGGCAGGCTCGTTCGTCTCGACGGTCAGGCTCAGTTGCACATCACTGACCAACTCCAAGGACCTGAGGCTTTCACCGGCGTCCTGAATCAAGTAATTGAGGCGTTTCTCCACCTCGGGCGGTGCCAGCGTGCCGATGTCTTCCATGCCCCCTTCGTTCAGTTGCTCGGCGGCGAAACCTTCATCGGCCGGCGCGCCGCTGTGGCGAAACAGGTAATAGGACGTAAAGCCCACCACCAACAAGGTCACACTCAGTATCGACAGCAATCTCAAGCGAGGCTGGGTAAAGTTCATGGTGGCTTCGGTAGTCAAAGGGCAGGGAAAGGCAGGCAGCTAACCACACGGCCTTACGCGCTGCAAATCGGCTGGAGGGGTCGGTTCTGATGAGGATCTGTCTGGATCGTCGCCCCTGTGGGACTGAAGCGAACCACCGTCGGTCGTGCCTCTGACACGTCGCCCTTGACGATCGATTGGGTTCTGGTGTTTCCTGAAACCGGTTTCAGAGCCACTAATAAATCCAATAAGCAGGTTTCAATCCGTGACTTCTTTCTCCGCCGCCCAGCGCAACCGCGTGACCATGCTCGACGTCGCCGAACGCGCCGGGGTCTCCAAGGCCAGTGTCTCGCGTTTCATCGGCGAGGACCGCGCCCTGCTCTCCGAGGCCATCGCCCGGCGTATCGAGCAGGCCATCAGTGAGCTGGGATACCGGCCGAACCAGATGGCCCGCGGCCTCAAGCGCGGGCGCACACGCCTGATCGGCATGCTAGTGGCCGATATCCGCAACCCTTATTCGATTGCCGTGATGCATGGCGTGGAAACCGCCTGTCGTCGCCACGGCTACAGCCTGGTGGTGTGCAACACCGACCGCGATGACGAGCAGGAACGCCAGCACCTGGCACTGCTGCGCGCCTACAACATCGAAGGGCTGATCGTAAACACCTTGGGTCACCACCGTGACGAACTGTTCGAACTGCGCAGCGAAATGCCCCTGGTGCTGGTGGATCGCAAGGTCGATCAGCTCGACAGCGACCTGGTCGGGCTGGACAACCCGGCGGCCGTCGAAATGGCCCTTGATCACCTCGAACAACGGGGCTACCGCGACCTGTTGCTGGTGACCGAACCGTTCGATGGCACCAGTTCGCGAATCGAGCGGGTCGGGAGTTTCAACGCCGGCATCCAACGACGCCCTGCCCTGGCCGGCGCCGTGGTGGAAACCTGTGATCAGTTGAAAACGCGCATCAAGACCTTTCTTTCCCAGCCAGGCCATGGCCCCAAGGCGTTGTTCTGCGCCAATGGCATCGCCGCCCTGGCCGCCACGACGGTATTGCGCGAGCTGGGTTGTCACTTGTTCGACGACGTGGGCCTGATCGCCCTCGATGACCTGGATTGGTACCCCCTGGTGGGCAGCGGCATAACAGCCCTGGCCCAACCGACAGCGCAGATCGGCGCCAGCGCGTTCGAGTGCCTGCTCAAGCGCTTGCGCGGTGACAACGGGCCGGTGCGGACCCTGGATTTTGCGGCGCGGTTGATTGAGCGTGGGTCGACGCTTGGGAATGGTCGGTGATGGTGAGGGACCTATCGCGAGCAAGCTCGCTCCCACAGGGATCTTCAGTGCGCCACAGATCCAGTGTGGGAGCGAGCTTGCTCGCGATGAGGCACTGAAGCGCACCACCCTTTTTTTGAACAAAACTGAAACCGGTTTCAGAGGTATAACAACAATGCACAACCCACCCGTCTCCATCAGTCTTTCCAGCTACGGCGCCGACCTGGTGCGGCAGCATGGCCAAGGCCGTTTCATCGACCTGTTGGCCGCTGCCGGTGCCTCACGCATCGAATGGCGCGAAGAATTGCTCACCACCGAACAGCCCACTGAATTGGCCGCCGCTGCCCGGGCCCAGGGGCTGCAAAGTATCTTCTCGTCACCACTGGAACTGTGGCTCGCCGGCCAGTCCAGGCCCAACCCCGCCCTGGCGCTGGCCTTGCAACGCGGCGAGGCGTTCGGTTCGACTTGGCTGAAAGTCTCCCTCGGTCATTTCACCGATTCCAATGACCTGTCGGCACTGGCCCAGGTGCTCGCCGCGAGCCCGGTGCAGTTGCTGGTGGAAAACGACCAGACCTTGCAGGGCGGACGGATCGAACCGTTGCAACGGTTCTTCACGGCCGTGGAGCACCAAGCGCTGCCCGTCGCCATGACCTTCGACATTGGCAACTGGCAATGGCAGGACCAATCGGCCGCCGTGGCCGCCCGACAGCTCGGACGGCATGTGGCGTATGTGCACTGCAAGGCCGTGGCCCGGCGCGCCGACGGCAAACTCGTCGCAGTGCCTCCGGGCATGACCGACCTGCACCTGTGGGAACAACTGCTCAAGCACATGCCCCCTGGCGTGATGCGAGCCGCCGAATACCCGCTGCAAGGCGATGACCTGCTGCAATTAACCGCTAGCCATGTCGCCACCCTGTCCCGCCTCGGGCAATCACGCCGGGAGCCTGTCCATGTCTGAATTCGATGTGCTGTCGTTCGGCGAAACCATGGCGATGCTGGTAGCGGATCAGCACGGTGACCTGGCCAGCGTCGACCAGTTTCACAAACGCATCGCCGGAGCCGACAGTAACGTGGCCATTGGGCTTTCGCGGCTGGGCTTCAAGGTGGCGTGGCTGAGCCGGGTCGGCGCCGATTCACTGGGGCGCTTCGTGACACAGACGCTGGAAAACGAAGGCCTGGATTGTCGTCACGTGGCGGTCGACCCGGAGCACCCCACCGGCTTTCAGTTCAAATCTCGTACCGTCGATGGCAGCGACCCGCAAGTCGAGTATTTCCGGCGCGGCTCGGCGGCCAGTCATTTGTCGATCGACTCCATCGCCCCAGCGTTGCTTGAAGCGCGTCACTTGCACGCCACTGGCATCGTCCCGGCGCTGTCGGTCACGGCCCGCGAAATGTCCTTTGAATTGATGAGCCGCGTGCGCGAGGCCGGCCGCAGCCTGTCGTTCGACCCGAACCTGAGGCCGAGCCTATGGCGCAGCGAGGCGATGATGATCACCGAAATCAATCGCCTCGCCGCCCTCGCCCACTGGGTCTTGCCAGGGCTTGGCGAAGGCCGGCTGCTGACTGGTTTCGACGATCCGGCTGACATCGCCGCGTTCTACTTGGACCAAGGCGCCGAAATCGTCGTGATCAAGCTCGGCGCGGACGGCGCCTACTACCGCACGCCGCAGGACGAAGGCGTCATCGCCGGCGTGCCGGTGGCCCAGGTGGTGGACACCGTGGGCGCCGGCGATGGCTTCGCCGTCGGCCTGATCAGCGCATTGCTCGAAGGCCGCGCCATCCCCGAGGCCGTGCAGCGCGCCAACTGGATTGGCAGCCGCGCGGTGCAGAGCCGTGGGGATATGGAAGGGTTGCCGACGCGCCTTGAGTTATTGGCTGAATTTGAAACCGTCGATCGCGAGCAAGCTCGCTCCCACATAGGGTCGAGTTAACCCCTGTGGGAGCGAGCTTGCTCGCGATTGAAGCCACCACAAACGCACCTGCTGCAACAAAAACAACAAGCTCAGGAGTCAACGACATGCAAACGCTCAACCTCGCCACCCGCCGCTGGTGGTACATCATGCCCATCGTCTTCATCACCTACAGCCTGGCCTACCTCGACCGTGCCAACTATGGCTTTGCCGCCGCCTCGGGCATGGCCGAAGACCTGATGATCACCCCAGGACTCTCGTCGCTGCTGGG
The DNA here is from genome assembly GCF_057655955.1 of Pseudomonas sp. Soil_N_39. Taxonomy (NCBI): domain Bacteria; kingdom Pseudomonadati; phylum Pseudomonadota; class Gammaproteobacteria; order Pseudomonadales; family Pseudomonadaceae; genus Pseudomonas; species Pseudomonas sp. Soil_N_39. The sequence continues at coordinate 50,269 of NZ_JBDGLI010000008.1, read as the reverse complement.
CGCACTGTTTTTCCTCGGCTACTTTTTCTTTCAGGTCCCGGGGGCGATCTACGCGCAAAAGCACAGCGTGAAGAAGCTGATCTTCGTCAGCCTGATCCTCTGGGGTTCTCTGGCCACCCTGACAGGCGTGGTCTCCAACGCTTACTGGCTGATCGTGATCCGCTTCATGCTCGGGGTAGTCGAGGCCGCCGTCATGCCGGCGATGCTGGTGTACCTGTGCCACTGGTTCACCCGGGCCGAACGCTCGCGCGCCAATACCTTCCTGATCCTCGGCAACCCGGTGACCATGCTGTGGATGTCCGTGGTCTCGGGTTACCTGGTGCAGCAATTCGACTGGCGCTGGATGTTCATCATCGAAGGCCTGCCGGCGGTGCTCTGGGCCTTTATCTGGTGGCGCCTGGCCGATGATCGTCCGGCCCAGGCCAAGTGGCTCAGCGACCAGGAAAAACACGACCTGGAAAGTGCCTTGGCGGCCGAACAGGTCGGCATCAAGGCGGTGAAGAACTATGCCGAAGCCTTCCGTTCACCCAAGGTGATCATCCTGGCGTTGCAGTTTTTCTGCTGGAGCATCGGCGTCTACGGGTTTGTGCTGTGGTTGCCGTCGATCCTCAAGGCCGGCTTGCAGATGAACATGGTCGAGGCCGGGTGGCTGTCGTCCTTGCCGTACCTGGCGGCGGTGATCGGCATGCTGGTGGTGTCCTGGGCGTCGGACAAGGCGCAGAAGCGCAAGCGTTTTGTCTGGCCGCCGCTGCTGATCGCCTCCATCGCGTTCTACGCCTCTTACCTGCTGGGGGCCGAGCACTTCTGGTGGTCCTATGGTTTGCTGGTGGTCGCCGGCGCTTGCATGTACGCGCCCTACGGTCCGTTCTTCGCCATCGTTCCGGAAATCCTCCCGGCCAACGTCGCTGGCGGCGCCATGGCCTTGATCAACAGCATGGGCGCGCTGGGGTCGTTCGGCGGCTCGTACCTGGTGGGCTACCTCAACGGCACCACCGGCTCCCCTGGCATGTCCTTCCTGTTGATGAGCGGCGCGTTGCTGCTCTCGGTGGTGCTGACCCTCGCCCTCAAGCCCGGCGCCAGCGACCGGGACGTCTCCAACCCCGCGACGCCACACCCGGCGCCCGCCCGTTCCTGAATCGAGACCCATCCCATGAAAAAGCACGTGGTGTTGTACAAAACGCTGTCACCTCAATTGATGGCTCGCCTGCAAGCCCAGGCCCAAGTCACGCTCATCGAACGCCTGGATGCCCAGGGCCTGGCGCAACTGCGCGACGCCCTCCCCACCGCCCACGGCCTGCTCGGCGCCAGCCTCAAGCTGGATGCGGCGCTGCTGGACCTGGCGCCGAACCTGCAAGCCATCGCCAGCGTCTCGGTGGGAGTCGATAACTACGACATCGACTACCTGACCGAACGCCGAATCCTGCTCAGCAACACCCCCGACGTGCTGACCGAAACCACCGCAGACACCGGTTTCGCCCTGATCCTGGCGACCGCCCGGCGCGTGGTGGAACTGGCCAATCTGGTCCGCGCAGGCGGCTGGCAACAGAGCATCGGCCCCCGGCATTTCGGCACCGATGTCCATGGCAAGACCTTGGGCATCATCGGCATGGGGCGCATCGGCGAAGCCTTGGCCCAACGCGGGCACTTCGGCTTCGGCATGCCGGTGCTCTACCACAGCCATTCGCCCAAGCCTGCGGTCGAGCAGCGTTTCAACGCCCGTTATTGCAGCCTCGAAACGCTGTTGCGGCAGGCGGACTTTATCTGCCTGACCCTGCCCTTGACCGCTGAGACTCAAGGGCTGATCGGTGCCCAAGCGTTCGCGCAGATGCGTCCCGAGAGCATCTTCATCAACATCTCCCGAGGCAAGGTGGTGGATGAAACGGCGCTGATCGAGGCCCTGCGCAACAAACAGATCCGTGGCGCGGGGCTGGATGTCTTCGAGCGCGAACCCTTGAATGCCGATTCGCCGCTATTGCAGATGGACAACGTGGTCGCGACGCCGCACATGGGCTCGGCCACCCACGAGACCCGGGAAGCGATGGCGCGCTGTGCCGTGGACAACCTGTTGGCGGCATTGGCGGGGGAGCGGCCGGTGAATCTGGTGAATGCGGGGGCGTGAACGCCGCACTTGCCCCTGAATCTCCGTGGTCAGTCGATTCTTGCAGTAAAAGCGCTGAAGTTCGTTCTGCTTCAGCGGTGTCGTGCCGACAAGCCGGTCCAACGGATCGTAGTGATAACGACAGAGCAGATTATCGCTATACGGGGCCATGGGCTAAGCTCCTGAGGGTCCGTCAAGCAGTGTTCAGTCTCGACGTGGGTTCAACGGCTGTCTACTAGCAGAACTGTTAGGGAGTAGACCATTCAGTTGATTTTTTCAGGGTCGCGCGCGCCTGTGGCGAGGGGGCTTGCCACCTAAATGCGAACCAAACGTCTCGCCCCATAACTTCTCTCGCGGGCATTTCCGCTTTTCCTGCGCAAAGGCCCGATAGTTGCCGATGGGCGTTGGCAGGGACTGCAGTCAAGTGGTTGTTGAATGACATCCAGGCAAAGAACTAACCAAACCGTATGCCTGAGACGATGATGCTGGATGTGCCGGACTCTTCGCGAGCAAGCTCGCTCCCACAATGGAACTGTGGCGTTCCTGGCTCCTGCGTCCGCCGCCAATCCCCTGTGGGAGCTTGCTCGCAAAAGCGGTGGGTCAGGTTGCATTGAAGTTGAAGGTGCCGCGGTCATCGCGAGCAAGCTCGGCTCCCACACTGATCTCGGGTGTTCATGGAATCGGTGTTCACCGCAAGTCTCTGTGGGAGCGGACTTGCTCGCGAAAGCGATATGCCTGGAGCGGCCCGTGGATCTGGCGAATGCGGGGGCATGGATGGTCGGGTCATTCGTCCAAGAGCCGAAGCCATGGAGGCTTTTTGGGCAAGAAAAAGCCCCTGTTGTAGCATGATTGCCCTGCGTGATCTCGTGCCGAATGTATCGACAATCAGTCGACCGGTGGAAGACGCACTCCAAATCTTGGACGGTGCCGTTGCGCTTCCTCTGCGGCGGGTAACGTGCCCGCATCCCTGATTGCTTTCTGAATATTCTCTGGAAGGTCTGCCTTAAATACTCCAGGAAGCAGGTTTTGATTAGCCATCACTGCGAAATGTTCCCTGTTTTGGGCTGCTTTGTATTGATTCTGAAAATTGATAAATGAAGACTCTCTAACGCGAGCCATAACCCAAGCGTGAGAATGATTTTTAACTAAAAAGGCATGATCTGCGGAGGTGAGTTTCGCTTGGCTCAGGTGTTGAAGTAGGAAGGTATCCGGTTTCTTTGGAATAGATTCCTGAAGCGTATTAAGCTGGACAAGGCCATTCACTCGAGATCGAGTGACAGGGTTGGATTCGAAAGCCCTACGAACCCGAACACGATCATTCCTTCGAGTTGGGCCCGCGGGGGCAGCCATTGCAGCTTCAGGTGCGCGCGCAGCCACTACGCGCTGTGACTTTCGCAATCCAAGTTTTCTCCCAATATATTTCAACTTCCCCCAAATTCCCGCATGCCCAGTCGGGTCCATCCGATTCACCGGATCTCCCAAACAATACGCATATCCATTCAACCCGCCTTTACCAAACGGACTCCAACTATCTGGGCTGTTAAAGCGCATCAACACCGGGTTAAACGTCCGATAACCATTACCCAACCAATAATGTCCGGTTAACGGATCCGACCGTTCGCCGTTGAAGCCCAGCAAACTGAGCAAATTACTTTCAACGGGACGATGGCCGTAAGGTGAATAAACGATGGGAAGCTGCTGATAGGGGCTAACTGTTTGCGCTACTGAGCGCTGCTGGTCGGTGGCCAATAATAGAGTATCGCCCTGATGTTCTTGTTGTGCCAGCAGTTGGTCGCCCTGCTGGAAAATCGAACGCCGCACTTGCCCCTGAATCTCCGTGGTCAGTCGATTCTTGCAGTAAAAGCGCTGAAGTTCGTTCTGCTTCAGCGGTGTCGTGCCGACAAGCCGGTCCAACGGATCGTAGTGATAACGACAGAGCAGATTATCGCTATACGGGGCCATGGGCTAAGCTCCTGAGGGTCCGTCAAGCAGTGTTCAGTCTCGACATGGGTTCAACGGCTGTCTACTAGCAGAACTGTTAGGTAATAGATCATCCAGTTGATTTCAGGGTCGCGCGCGCCTGTGGTGAGGGGGCTTGCCACCTAAATGCGAACCAAACGTCTCGCCCCATAACTTCTCTCGCGGGCATTCCCGCTTTTCTTGCGCAAAGGCCCGATAGTTGCCGATGGGCGTTGGCAGGGACTGGTCGATAAGCCAGTAGTCAAGTGGCGGTTGAATGACATCCAGGCAAAGAACTAACCAAACCGTATGCCTGAGACGATGATGCTGGATGTGCCGGCCTCTTCGCGAGCAAGCTCGCTCCCACAATGGAACTGTGGCGTTCCTGGCTCCTGCGTCCGCCGCCAATCCCCTGTGGGAGCTTGCTCGCGATGGCGGTCTGCCTGAGACGACGATGCTGGATGTGCCGACCTCTTCGCGAGCAAGCTCGCTCCCACAATGGATCTGTGGCATTCCTTGATCCTGCGTCCACCGCCAATCCCCTGTGGGAGCGAGCTTGCTCGCGATGGCGGTCTGTCTGAGACGATGCTGCTGGATGTGTCGACCTATTCGCGAGCAAGCCCGCTCCCACAAATGACTCCAAACCGATCACAAATCCGCACACCAGACAAAATCCCGTTAGTCGCCACCCCCTGCCATGCATTAAAGTAACGCCCCCAGCCCCGACGTTATCCGAACGCCTGGGGCCACCCTTTCCAGGAACAGTCACCGATGGAACATCGTGAAGCGCTGCTTGCGCTGCGAACCTTTCTTTCAACGCAGATTCTCGGCCAGGAAAAACTCATCGAGCGCCTGCTCATCGCCCTGCTCGCCGACGGTCATATGCTGGTGGAAGGCGCGCCTGGGCTGGCCAAGACCAAGGCCATCAAAGAGCTGGCCGAGGGCATCGAAGCGCAGTTCCATCGCATCCAGTTCACCCCCGACCTGCTGCCCGCCGACATCACCGGCACGGAGATCTACCGCCCGGAAACCGGTAGCTTCGTGTTCCAGCAAGGGCCGATCTTCCACAACCTGGTGTTGGCGGACGAAATCAACCGCGCCCCGGCCAAGGTCCAGTCGGCCCTGCTCGAAGCCATGGCCGAGCGTCAGGTCAGTGTCGGGCGCAGCACCTATGAACTGTCGCCGCTGTTCCTGGTGATGGCCACGCAGAACCCGATCGAGCAGGAAGGCACCTACCCGCTGCCCGAAGCCCAGCTCGACCGGTTCCTGATGCACGTCAAGATTGGCTTTCCCGATGCTGCCGTGGAACGCCGCATCCTGCAGCAGGCCCGGGGTGAAGCGCTGAACGGCGAGACCAAGCCCGAACGCCGCGTGAGCCAGCAGGCGATCTTCTCCGCCCGCAAGGAAATCCTCGGGTTGTACATGGCCGACGCCGTGGAGGAATACCTGGTGCAACTGATCATGGCCACTCGCAACCCGGCCAAGTTCGATCCGGAAATGGCCGAGTGGATCGCCTACGGCGCCAGTCCGCGGGGCTCCATCGCCCTGGACCGCTGCGCCCGTGCCCATGCCTGGCTGGCCGGACGCGACTTTGTCAGCCCGGAAGATATCCAGGCCGTGCTGTTCGACGTGCTGCGCCATCGCATCATCCTGTCGTTCGAAGCCGAGGCCGCCGGCATCGACCAGGATCGGGTCGTGCAGCGGATTCTCGACGTCGTCGCTGTCGCTTGAGCATGCGTCATGAATAACCCCCTGGCGCCCGCACCGGGCATCCGCGTCAGCCTTTCGGAGCTGATCGAGATGCGCCATCGCGTGCGCGAGGTGCAACTGTTCTCGACACCGGGCCAGCGCAGCCCGCTGATCGGCTTGCATCACTCCAAGCTGCGCGGGCGCGGGGTGGATTTCGACCAGGTGCGGGTCTATCAGGCCGGCGACGACGTACGCACCATTGACTGGCGCGTCACCGCCCGGACCCAGGAGCCCCACACCAAGCTGTTCCACGAAGAGCGGGAGCGGCCGATCTTCATCATGATCGAGCAAAGCCATCGGTTGTTCTTCGGCTCGGGGCTGATGTTCAAATCGGTACTCGCCGCCCAGGCCGCCAGCCTGATCGGCTGGGCCGCGCTGGGGCATAACGACCGGGTCGGCGGCCTGGTGTTCGGCAACAACACCCATTACGAGGTCAAGCCGCGACGCAGCAAACAGAGCCTGTTGCAATTGCTCAACCGGCTGGTGCGGGTCAACCAGTCACTGCACACCGAGGGCGAGCCGGACCGCGACTCGTTCGGCATCGCCCTGCGCCGGGCCCGGGAAGTGCTGCGGCCCGGCAGCCTGGTGATCGTGATTTGCGACGAACGTGCCCTGTCCGACAGCGCCGAGCAGCAACTGAGCCTGCTGTCGCGCCATTGCGACTTGTTGCTGCTGCCGCTGTCAGACCCGCTGGATCACGCCTTGCCCGCCGCGGGCTTGCTGCGTTTCGCCCAGCGCGACGCCCAACTGGAGCTCGATACCCTGAATTTCGAACTGCGCCAGGCCTATCGCGCCCAGGCCGAGGCCCGCCAGGCGCGTTGGGAACTGCTGGCGCAGAAACTGCGAATCCTGATGATGCCCCTGAGCACCCAGGGCGACATGGTCGAGCAGTTGCGTGAATACCTGAACCCCAAGCGGGCCGGGAAAAGCCGATGAGCAGTCTCGATCAATTGCAGCCGCTGATGGCCCCACCGCCCATTGGCTTCTGGCCGCCCGCGCCGGGCTGGTGGTTGCTGCTGGTGATGTTGCCCCTGCTCGGCCTGGGGCTGTGGCAATTGCGCCGGTTCATTCCCGCCAAGCGCATCACCGACCGCAGCGAGCAGCCCCTGGACCCGGTGCGCGTGGCCGCCCTGGCCGAACTCGCCCGGCTGCCCAAGCCCTACGACGGCGCCCCGGCCGGTGCCTGGTTGCAGCAACTTAACGGGCTGCTCAAGCGCCTGTGTCGCAACCACTACCCCTACAGCCAGAGCCACACCCTCAACGGGCGCAAATGGCTGGCCTTCCTGGATAACCGTTGCCCGGCCGCCGGCCTGACACGCTGGATGGTACTGGTGGAAGGCGCCTACAAGCCCGAATGCAAGCTCGATGACAAAGCCATCGCCGGCCTGACCCAGGCGGTGGAAATCTGGATCCGCAAACATGTTTGAATTCGCCTGGCCGTGGGTGTTCGCCCTGTTGCCGCTGCCTTGGCTGATGCGCCTGGTGCTGCCGGCGGCCGACAGCGGTGAGCCGGCGCTCAAGGTCAGTTTCCTCGACGACCTGGAAGGCCTGGTGGGCCGTCGGGCCCGGGCCAATCTGCCGACCTGGCGACAACAAGCGCCCTTTATCCTGCTCTGGCTGCTGTTGCTGATCGCCGCCGCCCGGCCGCAGTGGCTGGGAGAACCGCTGCCCATTGCCGCCAGCGGTCGCGACCTGCTGGTGGCGGTGGACGTCTCGGGCTCCATGGACTTTCCCGACATGCAGTGGAAGGACGAAGAGGTCAGCCGCCTCGCGCTGGTCCAGCACATGCTCGGGGATTTTCTCGAAGGCCGCGAAGGTGACCGGGTCGGCCTGATCCTGTTCGGCAGCCAGGCCTATTTGCAGGCACCGCTGACCTTCGACCGCCGCACCGTACGTCGTTGGCTCGACGAGGCGCGCATCGGCATCGCCGGCAAGAACACCGCCATCGGCGATGCCATCGGCCTGGCCCTCAAGCGCCTGCGCCAACGTCCGGCCCACAGTCGTGTGTTGATCCTGGTCACTGATGGTGCCAACAACGGCGGCGAAATCGATCCATTGACCGCCGCGCAACTGGCCGCCGATGAGGGCGTGAAAATCTACCCGATCGGCATCGGTGCCGACCCGGAGCAAAGCGGCACCGCAGGCTTCCTCGGCGTCAACCCGAGCCTGGACCTCGACGAACCGACCCTCAAGGACATTGCCCAGGTCACGGGCGGTCGCTATTTTCGGGCCCAGGATGGTGAGCAATTGCTGGCGATCAAGACCACCCTCGACCAGCTCGAACCGGTGACCCAGCAACCGACCCAGGCGCGCCCTGCCCTGGCGCTGTATCACTGGCCCCTGGCCGTTGCGCTGCTGTTGAGCATGTTGCTGGTGGCCCGGGCGCGCTGGCCGGACAATCCGCTGCAACGCCTGCTCAACCAAGCACTGTTCCGGCCGGCCCAACACACCGAGTGGCGCCAGCGGCTCAAGCGCCTGCGCTTGCGGAGGCGTCGATGATCGCCCTCTGGCCACACTGGCTACGCCCCTGGTTCGTGTTGCTGCTGCCGTTGCTGGGCTGGTTGCTCTGGCAACTGTGGCATCGGCAGAAACGCGTGGGACGCTGGCAGATGATCCTGCCGCCGGCCTTTCATGCCGTACTGCTCAGTGGTGGCAGTGGCCGGGAAAGCCGGCTGCCGTGGATTGCCCTGGGCCTGGGCTGGCTGTTGATCGTGCTGGCGTTGCTGGGGCCGAGCTGGGCGCGGGTCGAACAGACCAGCCAGAAACCCGCCGATCCGCTGGTGGTGATACTGGAACTGACCCCGGAAATGCTCGCCACCGATGTCCCGCCCACGCGCTTGGAACAGGCCCGGCGCAAGGTGCTGGACCTGTTGCAGAACCGCAGCGATGCCCAGACCGCGATCATCGTCTATGCCGGCAGCGCCCACACGCTGGTGCCGCTGTCCGACGACCTGGCCACCAGCACCAACCTGCTCGAAGCCCTCGCGCCATCGATCATGCCCCAAAGCGGTCATCGCGCCGATCTGGCCGTTCATAAAGCCATGGCCCTGCTGGATCAAGGTGAACTCGGTCACGGTCGGATCCTGCTGATCGGTTCGTCGTTGAACGAACAGGAACGTCAAGGCATCCGCCAGGTCCTGGACGGTTCCGCCACACAATGGCTGATGCTGGGCATCGGTACCCGCGAAGGCGCACCGGTGGCCCAGGCCGATGGCAGTTACCTCAAGGATGCCCAAGGCTCGATCCTGGTGCCGCGCCTGGACAACCCGGGCCTCAAGGCCTTCGCCAACGAACTGGACGGCCGCTACCGACCGGCGCGGCTGGACGACAGCGACCTGCGCGGCCTGGGCCTGCTGGACGGTCCTCGTCACCTGCGCAGTGACGGCCAGACGTTGCGCCTGGACACCTGGGCCGACCAGGGTTATTGGCTGCTCCTGCCGTTGTTGCTGTTGGCCGCCTGCGCCGGGCGTCGAGGCTGGCTGTTCTGCCTGCCGCTGCTGTTCGTCTTGCCGCAAACCGGCCATGCCTTCGAATTCCAGGACCTGTGGTTGCGCCCCGACCAACAGGGCCAGCACTTGCTCAAGCAGAAGCGCCCCGCCGAAGCCGCCGTCCACTTCGAAGACAGCCAATGGCAAGGCGTCGCCCTGTACGAAGCCGGCCAATACGGCGAAGCCGCCCAGCGTTTCGCCGAAGGCAACGACGCCCGTGCCCACTACAATCGTGGCAATGCCCTGGCCCGGAGCGGTGAGCTGGAAGCCGCACTCGATGCCTATGAACAAGCCCTGGAATTACAACCCGACCTGCGCCCGGCCCAGACCAACAAGGCCCTGGTACAGAACCTGCTGAAGGAACAGGCACCACCGACGACGCCAGAGCCCAAGCCTGTCGAAAGCGAGGAAGCGGGCCCTGCCGAGCAAACGCCGGATAGCACTTCGACGAGTCAAACTTCCGAAGCGGGTCAACCTTCCACCGAGGCCACCACGACGCCGGACCAATCCCAGCCTCCACGGACGGCACAAGCGCCCACCGCCCAGGATGTGCCGGGCAGCGAGCTGCCTGACGAGCAGACCACCAGGCCGCCGCTGCGTCCCGCCGCCGGCCAGCGCAATGAAGAAGAACAACGCCAGGCCATGGAACAATGGTTGCGCCAGATCCCGGACAATCCCGGCGAGCTGCTCAGGCGTAAATTCTGGTATGAACAGCAAAGCCATCAGGCCCAGGGAAAAACCCCATGACCCGCTTCACCGCCTACCTCCTCGTCTTGCTGCTCTGGGCCTCTGGAACCCAGGCTGCACAGCTGACGGCCAGTGTGGACCGCAGCCGCCTGAACTCCGGGGAAACGGTGGAACTGACCCTGGAATCCAATGACGCCACGTTGTTCGGCAAACCCGACCTGGGCCCGCTCCAGGCCTTGTTCGATGTGCGCGGCACCCGCCAGGTCAACCAGCTGACCACCCTCGACGGCGAGAACCGCGCCACCACCCGCTGGATCGTCACCCTACTGCCGCGTCGAAGCGGCACCGTGGTCATTCCTCCACTGCAACTGGGCGAGGTGAGCAGCCAGCCCATCACCCTGCAAGTCATCGAAAGCGAAACCCGCAATGCCTCGGGGACCTTGGCGCCTGTGTTCATCGAAGCCAGCCTCGACCAGCGCGACGTGTACGTGCAGGCCCAGGCGATCCTGACCCTGCGCATCTACCATTCGGTGTCGCTGTACGACGACAGTAGCCTGACGCCGCTGCACATCCCCGATGCCCGCACCGAACAACTGGGGGAATCGCGCACCTATGAAAAGGTCATCAACGATGTGCGCCACGGCGTGATCGAACTGCGTTATGGCATCTACCCGCAGCGCAGCGGCGAGTTGACGATCCCGGCCCAGACCTTCAGCGCTACCCTGGTCGAACCGGTGACCCAGGACGCCGCACCTTCAGGTCCCAAGCCCGGCCAATTGATGCGGGTCAGTTCCGAGCTACTGCAACTGAGCGTCAAGCCCAAGCCCGCCAGCTACCCGGCCGACGTGCCTTGGTTGCCGGCACGCAGCCTGTCCTTGAGCGAAAGCTGGAGCCCGGAACCGACCCACAGCCAGGTCGGCGACTCCCTGACCCGCAGCCTGACCCTGGAAGCCGAAGGCCTGGCCAGCGCCCAGTTGCCACCGCTGCCAGCCACCGAGATCAATGGCCTGCGGCGTTATCCGGACCAGCCGGTACTCAGCAGCCGCAGCAGTGAACGCGGGTTGGTGGGCAGTCGCGAAGACCGCGAGGCGCTGGTGCCCAACCGCAGCGGCACCATCGAGCTGCCTCCGGTGGAAGTGGTCTGGTGGAACACTCTGGAAGATCATCTGGATCGCACCAGCCTCCCGGCGCGAACCCTGCAAGTGGCGAACAATCCGAGCCTGATGGTGGATACGCCCGCCGGCACGGCGCAGATCGTCACGACCGTCGAGAGCGACAGCCTGTGGTATTGGCAATTGAGCAGCCTGATCCTGGCCTGCACCACGCTGCTCGGCTTTGGCCTGTGGTGGCGAGCCCGCTCGCAGCCCGCCGTCCTGCGCGCGACCCAGGCCGGGCCAAGCCCGCGCACCCTGCTGGATGATCTCAAGCGCACCTGCCTGGCCAACGACCCCCACGCCACTCGCCAGGCCCTGGACGCCTGGGCCCGCCAGCAACCGGAGACCCTGGCCGACATGGCGGCGCGCTTCGTGCCGCTGTCCGACGCCTTGGACGGCCTCAACGGCGCGCTCTACAGCGAGACCGGCCAGCATTGGCAGGGTGAAGACCTGTGGCGGGCCATTCGCACCATCCCGCCCACCGAAGGGGCGCTGGATTCGGCGGGTGATTCGGGATTGCCGCCGCTTTATCCTAAATAAACCGCTCTTTTTTGTAGCTTTTGAGCTTTTGAGCTTTTGAGCTTTTGAGCTTTTGAGCTTTTGAGCTTTTGAGCTTTTGTGGCGAGGGAGCTTGCTCCCGCTCGATTGCGCAGCAATCGCAAAACAAGGGCCGCTGCGCAGCCCAGCGGGAGCAAGCTCCCTCGCCACAGGATCGCGCTGCAGCAGATACCTCGAAGTTGAACAAGTCCTCCCCCCAGTTTCCCAGTAAACTCTGCTTCTTTTAGCCGCCCCCCTCTTCACCGCGGCCATTATCTGTTTTCTGGAGTTTGCCTTGCGTCTGTTTCACACCTCCGACTGGCACCTGGGACAAAACCTGCACGGTCAGGAACGCGATTTCGAACACGCCTGTTTCCTCGACTGGCTGCTGCGTCAGCTGACCCACGAAAAACCCGACGTGCTGTTGATCGCCGGCGACATCTTCGACACCGTCAACCCGCCGGTCAAAGCCCAGGAGCGGCTCTACGATTTCATCGTCAGCGCCCATGAACAAAACGCCAACCTGACCATCGTGATGATCGCCGGCAACCACGACTCCGGCTCGCGTATCGAATTGCCTGCGCCGCTGATGCGACGCTTGCGCACCCACGCCCTGGGCCGGGTGTTGTGGCTGGACGACGGCCAATTGGATGTCGAGCGCCTGTTGCTGCCGTTGCCCGATGCCAAGGGCAAGGTCAAGGCGTGGTGCCTGGCCCTGCCGTTCCTGCGCCCCGCCGAAGTCACCGGCGCGCAACTGGGCGACGACTACCTGCGGGGTATCGGCCAGGTGCATGAGTGGCTGATCGCCGCGGCCAACAGCAAGCGCAAGAAAGGCCAGGCGCTGATCGCCATCAGCCATGCGCATATGGCCGGCGGTTCGGTGTCCGAGGATTCCGAACGCAGCCTGATCATCGGCAACGCCGAGGCCCTGCCCGCCAGCCTGTTCGGCCCGAGCATCAGCTACGTCGCCCTCGGTCACTTGCACAAGCCGCAGAAGGTCAACGGTGAAGAGCGCATCCGCTACAGCGGCTCGCCGATCCCGCTGTCATTCTCGGAGATTGGTTACCAGCATCAGATCCTCGACATCACCCTGGACGGCGAGACCCTGGTCAAGGTCGAACCCCGCCTGATTCCCCGGGCCGTCAACCTGCAACGCCTGGGCCCGGCGCCCCTGGCCGATATCCTGGGGCAACTCAAGGACCTGCCCGACATCGACCTGCTGGCCGACGTCCAGCGCCAACCCTGGCTGGAAGTACGGGTGCGCCTCGACGAACCGCAGCCCGACCTGCGCCACCAGGTTGAAACCGCGCTGCAAGGCAAGGCCGTGCGCCTGGTACGGATCGCCGCCGAGTACGCCGGAAACGGTGGCGCCGGCAGTGCCGATGACGGCAGCGCGCTGGTGGAACTGGATCAACTCAGCCCGCAGGAACTGTTCAGCCGCGCCTGGCAGGACACCTACGGCAACGAAGTGGACGCACAGACCCTCAAGGACTTTGCCGTGCTGTTGCAAGACGTGCAGATGGAGAACGAGCAGCCATGAAGATTCTCGCCATCCGCCTGAAGAACCTGGCGTCCCTGGCCGGGCCGTTTGAAATTGATTTCACCGCCGAACCCTTGGCCAGTGCCGGCCTGTTCGCCATCACCGGTCCCACTGGCGCCGGCAAGAGCACGCTGCTCGACGCCTTGTGCCTGGCGCTGTTCGGCGCCGTGCCGCGCCTCAACAACACCGGTCGCGATGCGAAGGTGCCGGACGTCGATGGTGAGATTGCCACGGGCGATCCGCGCACGCTGTTGCGCCGTGGCACCGGCGATGGCTTTGCCGAAGTGGATTTTCGCGGCATCGACGGGCGCCGCTACCGGGCCCGCTGGGAAGCCAATCGCGCCCGGGAAAAGGCCGGCGGCAAGTTGCAAGCCAGCCGCCAGAGCCTGCGGGACCTGGACAACGATCAACTGCTGGCGAGCCAGAAAGGCGAATACAAGACCCAGCTCGAAGCCGCCCTGGGCCTGAATTTCGAGCAGTTCACCCGCGCCGTGTTGCTGGCCCAGAGCGAGTTCAGCGCGTTCCTCAAGGCCGATGACAACGACCGCAGCGAACTGCTGGAAAAACTCACCGACACCGCCCTGTATACCCGCCTCGGCCGCCGTGCCTTCGACAAGGCCAAGCAAGCCAAGGACAGCCACCGGCAGTTGCAGGACCAGGCCACCGGTGTCACGCCTTTGGCCCCCGAGGCCCGGGCCGAGCTCGACCAGCGCTTCAACGACGCCCAGCAACAACTCAAGACCCAACAGGCGCAACTCAAGCAACTGGAGCAGCAACACACCTGGCTGCGCGACCTGCGCCAGTTGCAGGACGCACACACCAGCGCCGCCGAACAGTTGCAACAGGCCCAGGCCGATTGGAACGCCCTGGCCGACGAACGCCTGAAACTGACCCGCCTGGAACAACTGGCGCCCCAACGCCATCAGTTCATCCGCCAGACGGAGTTGAGCCGGCAACTCGACCCTTTGGCCGCGCAGATCCAGCAGCTCACCCAGCAGCAAATCGACCTGCACCAACAGCAAGCCGAACTGGAAACAGGCCTGGGCGTCACGCAACTGGCACTGGCTGAGGCTCGACAACAAAGCAGCGACAGCGCGCCGTTATTGCGCCAGGCTTTTGAAGAGCAAAGCACCCTCGCCCGCCTTGTCAGGGACGCCAGCCAGTCCGCCGAGCGCCAGGAACAGGCGCAACAGGCCTGCAGCGAAGGCCAGCGAGCCATCGACACCTTGCTCGATCAGCAAAAACAGGTGGTCGAGCGCTTGCAGCGAATCGCCGGCGAACTTGAACAAAGCACGCACCTGGCACCGCTGAGCGACGCCTGGAACGCCTATCGCGACCGCCTCCAACAACTGATGCTGATCGGCAATCGCCTGAACCAGGGCCAGGCCGAACTCGCCACGCTGGAACAAGGTGCCGCCCGTGCCGCCGAGGAATTGGCCAACCGCCGGCAAGACCTCGAGGTGCTGTACAAGGAAGCCGGCGCCGAACCCGAGGCCGTGGCCGAACAAATCCAATTGCTCGGAACCCTGCTGCAAGACAACCGCAAGCAACTGCGCGCCTTCGAAGACCTGACCCGGCTGTGGGCCAGTCAGCAAGAGCTGGACAAACGGGGGGCCGAGCTTGAGCAACGCCAACAACAAGCGTTGCAGGAGCGTGACCGCCTGGTGCGTGAGGGCGGCGAAGCCAAGGCCGAACTGACCCTCGCCGAACAGACCCTGACCGTGACCCGCGCACTGCTGGAACGCCAGCGCCTGGCCCGCAGCGAAAGCGTCGAACAGCTGCGCGCACAGTTGCAGGACGAGCAGCCCTGCCCGGTGTGTGGCAGCGTCGAGCATCCTTATCATCAGCCCGAAGCCCTGCTGGAAAACCTCGGGCGCTTCGATGAAACCGAAGAGGCCAACGCCCGCAAAGCCGTCGAGCAGCTCAATGAAAAAGTCATCGACCTGCGGGCGCAGTACAGCGGGGTCATCGCCCAGCTCAAGGAACTCAAACAGCAACAGGAACAGCTCGCCAGCCAGCAACAAGGCCTGGCACCCAGCCTGGAAGCTCACCCGCTGTCGGCGCAACTGCTGGCCCAGGACTCGAACAAGCGTGACGCCTGGCTGACCCAACAGAACAGCCAATTGCACCTGCGCATCAGCCAGGACGAACAACGGCAAGCCGCCCTGCTGACTTTGCAGCAGGACGTCGCACGCATGGGCCAGCGCCTGCGCGAAGCCGAAGCCACCAGCCAGCAGGCCTCACAGCACCTGGGCAACCAGCAGCAAGAACTGGCCCGCGATCGTCAGCGCCTGGACGAGGAATTGAACCACTTCAGCACCCTGCTGCCGGCCGACACCTTGCAGGCCTTGCGCAGCGAGCCCGCCGCGACCTTCTTGCAACTGGACCAGCAGATCGCCCAGCGCCTGGAGCAATTGGAGCAGCAGCGCGACGAACTGAGCGAACAACTCCAGCGCCAGCAGACCCTGGAGAAAGAACAGGACCGCCAGCAGACCCGCATTCAGCAACTGGAAGCGTCCCGCCTGCAATTCAACGCCCTGAGCGAGCAACAGCAGGCCTGCCAGGAGAAACTCGCGCAACTGCTCGGCGAACACCCCAGTGCCGAACACTGGCAGCACCAACTCGACCAGCGCCTGGAACAGACCCGGGAGGCCGAGGCGACGGCCAACCAGCAGTTGCAGCAAGTGCGCAACAACCTTGTGCAATTGGCCGCCGAACTCAAGGCCCGCCAGGAGCAGGCGCAAACCCTGGACCACGAACTTCAGGCGCTGGCCACGGGTATCGCGCAGTGGCGCGCCGGCCACCCTGAACTGGACGATGCCGCCCTTGAGGCCCTGCTCAGCCTGGACGAGCAACACGTCGGCCAGTTGCGCCAGCGCTTGCTCAACAGCGAAAAAGCCATCGAACAGGCCCGCGTATTGCTCACCGAACGCGAGCAGCGCCTGCACAACCACCAGGCCCAGCACAACGGCAACCTGGCGCCCGAGCAACTGGCCGAAGCCCTCGTCGAACTGCAAACTCAATTCGCCGCCAGCGAACAGCGTTGCGCCGAACTGCGCGCCGAACAGGCCGAGGACCAGCGCCGACAGAACGCCAATCAGGCCCTGGCCCGGCAGATCGAACAGGCCTACGCCGAGTACCAGCGCTGGGCGCGCCTCGATGCCCTGATCGGCTCGGCCACCGGTGACCGCTTCCGCAAGTTGGCCCAGGCCTACAACCTCGACTTGCTGGTGCATCACGCCAATGCCCAACTGCGACAACTGGTGCGCCGGTACCGGCTCAAGCGCGGCGGCAGCATGCTCGGGTTGCTGGTGATGGACACGGAAATGGGCGATGAACTGCGCTCGGTGCATTCGTTGTCCGGCGGCGAAACCTTTCTGGTCTCCCTCGCCCTGGCCTTGGGCCTGGCCTCGATGGCCTCCAGCACATTGAAGATCGAATCGCTGTTCATCGACGAAGGCTTCGGTAGCCTCGACCCTGAATCGCTGCAACTGGCGATGGACGCCCTCGACGGCTTGCAGGCCCAGGGCCGCAAGGTCGCGGTGATTTCCCACGTGCAGGAAATGCACGAGCGGATCCCGGTGCAGATCCAGGTGCGGCGCCAAGGCAACGGGTTGAGTACGGTGGAGGTGAAATGAGCCGCGCCACGCTCTATTCCTTCCGCCGCTGCCCCTATGCGATGCGCGCGCGTATGGCATTGCGTTACAGCGCGGTCGACGTGGGGATTGTCGAAGTCAGCCTGAAGGCCAAGCCAGCCGAGATGCTCGCCCTCTCCAGCAAAGGCACGGTGCCGGTGCTGCAGGTCGATGGCCGGGTGATCGATGAAAGCCTGGAGATCATGAACTGGGCCTTGGCCCAGCACGATCCGCAAGACTGGAGGCTACGGGACGATGCCGACGGCCAGGCGTTGACGGCGGCGTTGATCGAGGAAAACGACCAGGTGTTCAAACTGCACTTGAATCGCTACAAATACCCCGAACGCCACCCCGAGTACCCGAAGGAGCGTTACCGCCACGAGGGTGAGGCCTTTCTACGCCGCCTGGAGGCATTGCTTGAGACCCGGCCGTTTCTGGTGGCGGAGCACCAGAGCTTGGCCGATGCGGCGCTGATGCCATTCGTGCGGCAGTTCGCCCATGTCGACCGCGACTGGTTTGCCCAGGCGCCCTATCCCCGGCTGCAGGATTGGTTGCAGAGGTATCTGGAGTCCGAGTTGTTCGTGGCGATCATGGTCAAGTAACTGCTTGCACAAAGCCCTGTGGCGAGGGGATTTATCCCCGTTGGGCTGCGCAGCGGCCCCAAAGCTACCAACCCGGTGTGTCAGGTTGATCAGGTTGCCATTTGAGGGGCTGCTTCGCAGCCCAGCGGGGATAAATCCCCTCGCCACAAAAGCATCATGCAGCCCCGTTACTGAATCAATCAGTCGCTCAGCAAACTCAATAATCGCTCACGCGCCACTTCCAACTCGCCCGCATCCGGTTGGGCCGCCGAAACAATCGGCGTGGAATAGAGAAACAGCAGCATCACTGCCAAACGCATCGCCATGGTGTCGATCCTTATCTGCGAAGGAGTCAATTTATCAGCGTCAAATTTAAACACATGGCCAAGTGATATTACAGCAGGATTTCTTCAGAAACGGCGAAGCCTGCGATCTTTTCTCTTTCACCCGATGTTCAGGTGAAGATGAAAAGATCGCAGGCTTCAGTCGTTGCACAAGATTTCAGTGTTGATTCTTGTGGTCCAGCGCCGCATAGAAGTTGGCGCTTTGTTGCAGGTATTTCTCGGTGTAGCTGTGGGTGCGGTTTTTCTTGTCGCTGATCTCGACGCTGGCACTGGCGGGCAGCGCCACGGTGGCAGAGATGGCGGAAGCGGCGATCACGGAGAAGAGATTCAGATTCATGGCGGTAGACCTCGGATTCAGTTGGCTGACTTGCCCGGTTGGGCCGTGGAGCAAACTTACGCGCCGAGGCGTCTCGCCTTGAAATGCTTTGTAATACTAGCGACTATCAGTCTCGTTGATACAACGGTGCAGGCCCCGAAAACCGGGGCCTGCGGTCTATTGACGGACGATGAACTTCAGGTCGCTCGGCGCCTCCATCGGCATTTTCTGCACGGTTTTACCCAGCAGGCCGGTCTTCGGATCACGCTCGACCACCACGATCTGGTTGCTCTTCTGGTTGGCAATCAACAGGAATTTCCCGCTCGGATCGAGGCTGAACTCCCGCGGATGATCGCCTTCCACCGAGCGCCGCTGCAGCTCCTTGAGCGTGCCGGCGGCCGGGTCGATGGCGAACACCAGCACTTCGTTGGTGGTGCCACGGTTGCTGACGTAGAGGAACTTGCCATCCCTGGAAGCATGCAACGCAGCCGCCGCCCTGCCCGGCTGGGGTTTGCCGGCGGCCAGGTCGACCAGTTGGCGCTGGGTCAGGCGACCGTCCTGGTAATCGAACACCGCCACTTGCGCGCTCATTTCCATGGTCAGCCAGGCGTGCTTGCCGTCAGCGCTGAACAGCAGGTGACGCGGGCCGCTGCCAGGTGGCAACTGCACGAAGGCCGGATCGGCGGCGGTCAGTGGCAGCTCGGGATTGGCCTTGGGGTCGTAGCGGTAGATGAACACCTTGTCCGCCCCCAGGTCGTTGGCGAACACGTACCTGCCATCGGGCGACGACACCGCCGCGTGCACGTGGGCCGACATCTGCCGCTCGGGGTTGACCCGGCTCGGCTGATGACTGCTCAATTGCACCACCGGCGACAGCGTGCCGTCAGCGCCCACCGGCAACACCGCCAGGGTGCCGCCCGGGTCTTCCACCACCGAATAGTTGCTGACCAGCAAATGCCGGCCATCGCCGCTGAGGCTGGAGTGGGTCGGCTCGTTGCCCAGGGATTGCACCTGATTGATCAGGCTGATGGCATGGGTCTTCGGGTCGATGGTGTAGCTGCTGACCTTGCCCACCGGGTCTTTCTGGCCCGGTCCGTTTTCGTTGACCACGAACAGCCGGGTCATGTCCTTGGAAAGGGTCAGCCATGAAGGGTTGTCAGTCTTGATCACTTGCAACGGGTTCGCGTCGATCTGGCCGGTACGGCTGTCGAACTGCAACCGGTAGATACCTTGGCTCTGCCCGGCAGTGTAGGACCCCACCAGCAGTTGATGACGTTCTTCGGTGTCCGCCTGGACGCCCATGGCCCCCAGGCTTCCGGCCATCAACAGCGGCCAGAGACTACGCACTTTCATCTTCGTCGTCCTCATCGTCGTGACCGCCGAATGCCTTTATGCACTCCAGATGGTGATCACCCGAATCACTGGTGATGACCCAGTGATTGCAGGTTGTATCGAAGGTCGCGGCCTGCATCTGCGCCGGTGTGAAACGCCAATGCTCGCGGGTACGACCGTTCATGCACTCGACGTGCAGTTGATCCTGCTCGTCGAGGGAAAAATCGAACGCATGCAGCTTGTCAATGATCAGCATGTCGCAGGTTTCAAGGGTATCGAGCAGGGTGTCGGTTACGGCAGTCATGGTGATCAGTCGGTCATTGGGAAAGTTGCCATGATAACCCAATGTGGGAGTGGGCCTTGGGCCATAAGGTTCGAAAGCGTTTTCGACGGGTAGATCGCCATCGCGAGCAAGCGCTCCCACAGGGGTTCTGTATTGAACATGAATGTTGCGTCTGCCGACGATCAAATGTGGGAGCGAGCTTGCTCGCGATAGCGGTGGAGCAGTGGCGCGGGAACCTGTTCCTTACCCCACAAGTTCGACGTAGTGAGACTCCCCACCTCCAGTCGCGCCAGACAACCTTGATAACCCCCTCCTGCAAGCACCGAGTCGCAGGGCCAATTGCGTACCTCTCCACAAAGCCGGTAGGAACTCATCCCAGACGATCAAAACACTGGCATCATGCCCTTTTTCCTTGCACTCATGGAGTGACTGTGACGAATCTAAGTGCCGCCCCTGAGTTTGCACCCGCTTCCACTTTATCGCCCTACCGCTTCTTTCCCCGGCTCGGGATGTTTGTGCTGGCCACCCTGATCGTCTTCCTGGCCGCGATGCCCGAGGTCCTTTTCGTCCCCGCGGACATGCAGACCTACCTGACGTTCACGACCACCTCGGGCATCACCGCGCTCGTTCTCCTCGCCCACTTCGCCTTGCAATACCGCGCCGATTCGCGCACGCAGTGGCGCGGCCATGCCATTCGCAAACCCCTGCAGTGGGGGGCGATCAGCATTATCGGGACCTACCTGCTTTTTGGGGTCGCCGTCTTCGTGCTCGGGCTGCCGCGTGAGGTGTTCATGGCCGAGCTCCTGGACGGGCTCAACAGTTGGCAGGCCGCGATCAAGATTGCCTCGCTGATCGTGCTGCCGCCCATCGCCGAAGAGCTGTTCTTCCGCCATTACATGCTCCGGCTGTTTCCCTACGAGAACAGCCGTGCCTGGACATGGATCGCGATCATCGTGACCTCAGCCATCTTCGCCGGCATGCACATCCAATACGGGAATTGGATAACGGTCGTGCTGATCTTCGCCTGTGGCGGCGTGTTCGCCGTTGCCAGGGTGGTCAGCGGTGGCCTGCTGGTGCCGGTGCTCCTGCATTCGCTGGCCGAAGTTGTCGCACTGACCACGGACAAGTCTTTCTCGTTGATGGGGCTTTACGGTTGAGCGAGCAGTGCCAGGCCAGCGACCCTCTACGGCTTCACGGCGCCTGAACCTCGGCGTGCGGCAGAGGGATCTCACCTATCTGCGGGTAGTGCATGGTCAGGACCGCCCACCTCAAGCCCTCCACGCCTGGCACGGTGCCCGATGCCTTGGATGAATGCTCGACGTAGCCGGCATATTCCTCAATGTACTGGAGGTGCTTTTCCCAGCGCGCCTGGTCAAAGTTCACACCAAAGATAATGACGCTGCCCGTTGCTACCTTTTCCGCCTGGGATTTCAGCCGGGTCATGTACCAATAATCTTTGGCGGCACTTTCAAACATCTTGCCCTGGTTGGCATTGGCGAAAGGTGTCTTGAGTTCAATGAAGTGAAAGCGCTTTTCATCCTGGTCGCGAATCCACAAATCGCATTGTTTGGTGAGGATGTCCATCTGCGACCAACGCTGATCGAGCGCCACCTTGTACTCGACGCCAACGTCCGCCAGCTCACGGTCGGAACCACGAAGTCGACGGGCGTGGATCAGCCAGAAATAAAACTCGAACTTCAGCCAGCCCTCGAAACCGTTGGCCAGGGCACTGATGGAGGACGGCAGGTATTTGCGGTCCTCTTCCCACGATTGCATGAATTCACAGAACGCTGACGCGACGTTTGGGATGCCGGGCATGGATCACTTCCTTGTAATGGCCTAAAGACTGTAGGCATAGTGCCACCACCCTGCCGAGGGCCACAATACCAAGCTATGATTCGCCAACGTCAGCACTTCAAACAAGGTCAACCATGAACACCCACACAGCCTGTCTCGGACTGCTTGCCTTGACGCTCTCCTTCATGGGCGAGCCCGTCCAGGCCTCAACGTGGCAGATCTGCCAGATGGAGCTGCGCATCGTCGAGGTGCTGAAACAACCCTATCCTCAGCTTCAGGCGCAGGTGATGAAAGTCAGGCCGAAGACCTCTTCGGTGGAGTGTCCGGCGCAAGGCTCGTTACTCACCTTCACTCCGGAAACCCCGGACTACCAAGCCACGCTCCCTCGCCGCCAATGGCCCGGGAAAGGACAGTCGGTACAGGTCGACTACCGTTACCTGGATGGCGTCTGTAAGGGCGACGGCAACTCGTATGCGTGTCGTATCAAGCATTACCCGGTGGTGAGTCGGTAAGCAGCCGGCTGAAGACCGTGGAATTTTTCAAGTCAGTGATGGCCTCATCGCGAGCAAGCTCGCTCCCACAGGGGATTGCGGGTGTTCACAGCATTCCGACCTATCACACCCCCTTGTGGGAGCGAGCTTGCTCGCGATGACGTCGGCACATCCAACCTCAATGCAACTCAAGCCAACAGCTCAGTGATCCAACGGACCTGCCGTGTGATGTCGTGCAGTTTCTCTTCGGGCACAGCCTGCCGCGCCTTGGCAAAGCTGGTGAGGGTCTTTTGCTTCTGGCGCAACAGGCGTTGCCACTTGGCCAGGAAAATCGGGGTTCGGGCTTGCATCTGCAGTGGGCCGAAGTACAGCTGCTCGGCGGTGTACGTCACCGGCCCGGCGCGCTCGGCGACGATGATCTCGTAGTAGAAACGGTTTTCCCGCAGCACTTCCTCGCAAAGGATGCGGTAGTCGTTCTCCATCAGCCATTGGCGCAGCGGTTGTTCGCCGCCGTTGGGTTGCAGGATCAGCCGCTCCCGCCCGCTCAGCCGTGCTTTGCCACTGTCCAGGATGTCGCGGATCGTTTCGCCGCCCATGCCACAGAGACTGATCGCCGTGATCTCGTCTTCCGGCTCGATTGCCGCCAGGCCGTCGGCCAGGCGCACGCTGATCCATTGCTCCAGGCCATTCTCGCCCACGGTGCGCTCGGCGGCGCGCAACGGCGTCAACGCCACCTCGCCGGCCACCGCCGTCTCAATAGCGCCACGGCGCAGCAAGGCCACCGGCAGGTAAGCGTGATCCGAGCCGATATCGGCCAGGCGCGCACCCGCCGGCATATGCGCCGCCACGCGCTCCAGGCGCATGGACAAGGTCTGTTCGTTCAACTGCAGTTCCCTGGGTTAATCGTAGAACGGCTCGACCGCCGTCCGACTGCCGACAAAAAAGCTGTCCGCGACCAACCGCAGTGGCTGCAGGTCCATGTCACTGGCTTTGTCGTTGATCAGTTGCTGGAAATGCCGATATACCGCGGCGTACTCACCTTCCTCGGAGACGGCCTGGCGCATGCCATCGATGCTCAACAGCGCACCGCCGTTGTCCAGGCGCAGGACGCCTTCGGCGCAGCGAATCTCGATGCTCCAGAGTTCGTCATGACCATGGTCGAAATCGAACTCCGCACGAATATCGAGGTGACGCGCGTCGGCCATCTTGATGCTGGCGGCAATCGGCGACTGGCAGTTGTCCGGCACGCGCAACTCGGCGGACTCCACGAACAACGGCAACGCCAACAAATGGGTCGCAATCGACAAGGCATTGATGCCCGGATCGAAGACACCCAGGCCACCGGGCTGCCAGATCCACGCCTGGCCGGGGTGCCACTTGCGCACGTCTTCCTTCCAATCGATCTGGACGCTGTGCACGGTGCGACTGGCCAGCCAGTCACGGGCGGCTTCGATGCCCGGGGCGTAACGGGAATGCCAGGCGAACAGGCCGCTGACGTCTTGCTCGCGAACTTGCTCCACCAAGGCCATGGCCTCGCCCAGGGTGGCGCACGGCGGTTTTTCCACCAGGACGTGTTTACCGGCCGCCAGCGCTTGTTGCACCAGGGCGAATCGACCTTGTGGCGGTGTGCAAAACGCAATCGCATCGACGTGCGGGCCGTTTTCGAGCAGCTCGCCCAGGGACCGGAAGTTCTCCACCCCGGCGCAGGGTTGCCCTTGCGTGGCGACCGCCACCAGTTGGAATGCGGGGTTGGCGTGGATGGCTGGAACGTGTTGATCCTGGGCAATCTTGCCGTAGCCCACCAGGCCGAGACGAATCGGTTGCATCGATGACTCCTGATTTTTTGTACTTGTGATCGGGCAGCAAACTAGACGCAAATCGCCTGGCGGACAATGGGGGCCGTGCAGTATCTATCCAATTGTCGAGTTCACGGCGGCAAAGGCATCAGGTACGGCGCTGTTCACGGGCAGCCGTCACGACGTTGGTCACCCGGCCGAAGAAGGGTTCGAGTCGCTCACGGGGCGCATCGTGCTCCACCACCAGGGCGGCGACTTCTTCGCAGGAGGCCACCTGGTAGTGGGCAACGCTGGACAGCTTTTCATTGGTCACCGCCGCGATCACCTGTCCACTTGCCGCGACCACCGCGCGCTTGAACTCCGCGTCGTCCAGGCCGAACGCCGTGACGCCATTGTCGGGATCGATGGCGCAGGCGCCGAGGACACACACGTCGAAACTGAATTGGCGCAATTGCTGGACAGCGGTCAGCCCGATCACACCTCCCGCGTTTGGACTCAAGCGGCCACCCAGCAGGATGACCTCGGCGCGGGGCAGTTTCATCAACTGAACCGCAATCAACGGCGAATTGGTGGTGAGGGTCAATTGCAGGTGCGGATCGATAGCGCAGGCGACGGCCAGGTTGGTCGACCCGGCGTCGATAAACACGTGTTGGCCCGCGCGCAACAATGCAGCGGCCGCTTGGCCGAGACTGCCCTTGCGCGCCGGGTCTTTACGCACGCGCGCCTCCATCGACCCTTCGGCAGCGGGCAAGAGTATCGCGCCGCCATAAACGCGCTTGCACACCCCCGCCGCTGCCAATGCGCCCAGATCACGCCGGATCGAGTGTTCGGAGACATTGAATTCGCTGGCCAGGTCAGCCGCGATCACCCGGCCATACCGAGCGAGACGCTGGCTGATCAATTGCTGGCGTTCGCCGGGGAACGTTTCGTGAGGAGAAGTCATGATGCTACAACCTGCATAAACGAGCACTAATGATCACAAACGAGCAAATAGTGCCGATTATGCAGCGAGGCGTCAAACCCGCTCGTTCAAGCGGGCTGCCAAACGTTAAAGCTCAAGCGCCCCAGGGACATTCGTGCCCATACCCAAGGGCAGGAAAGGTTGAATCTCGTCGATCTCCTCGGCACTGAGGCGCAGCTGCGAGCCGGCAATCAGCCCATCGACCTGTCCGGGACGGCGAGCACCGACGATGGCGCCGGCCACCACCGGTTTGCGCAGCGCCCAGGCGATGGCGACTGCCGCCGCGCTCACCCCGTGCCGTTCACCAATACCGGCCAAAACCTCGACCAACGCCAGGTTCGCGCTCAAGCGAGGCTCCTGGAAATCCGCGCTTCGGGCCTTTCGCCAATCGTCGTCGGGCAATTGGGCGATGCGCTCACGCGTCATGCTACCGGACAGCAGTCCCGATTGAAGGGTGGAATAGGCCAGGACACCCATTCCGGCCTGCTCGCAAAATGGCAGGACGTCCTCCTCGATGTCCCGCATCAAGGCGGAATAAGGCGGCTGGAGTGAGATGATCTCGGTCACCGCCTGAGCCCGCTTGAGTTGCGCGACATCAAAATTGGAGACGCCGATAGCGCGGATTTTCCCCTGTTCGCGGGCGGTGACCAACGCCGAAAGTGCCTCCTCGATCCCTTCACTGCTACCGTCGGCAGGAAAGGCCGGCCAGTGGATCTGATAAAGGTCGATGGTTTCGACTTGCAGTCGGCGCAAACTTGCCTCGACCTCGGCGAGCAATGACCCAGGCGCCAGCGAGTGTGAAATTGCCTTGGTGACCGGGTCCCAGACCAGACTGCCCTTGGTGAACACCAACGGACGCCGCGAAGCCGGCACCCGGCGCAACAGCTGCCCGACCAGTCGCTCGGCATGGCCCAGCCCATAAACCGCCGCCGTATCGATCCAGTTCACCCCGCGCTCGACAGCGTATTCAAGGGCGCCCAGGCTGTCCTCGTCGTCCTGCGCGCCCCAACTGTATTCCCAGCCGGTGCCAGCAATGGCCCAGGTTCCCAGGCCAATGGGCGAAATCAGGAAGTCCGATGATCCAAGACGATTGGTTTGCATAGCCAGTTCTCCACAGATGAGGCAGGCAGTATCCGTGAGCGATCTCATGACGATAAGATGGGTAATCTTATTTGAACTACTGAGCAATATTCATGAGTCAGCACCCCGATCTGTCCGAGCTGGATGCCTTTGCCGCCGTCGCTCGCCATCGCAGCTTTCGCAAGGCCGCCGACGAGCGGGGTGTTTCGGCCTCGGCATTGAGCCACGCAATGCGGGCCCTGGAAGCACGCCTGGGTGTCAGGCTGCTCAACCGCACCACGCGCAGCGTGACCCCGACCGAGGCCGGCCACCAGCTATTGGCAACGCTGGCCCCTACCCTGCAGCAGGTTGCCGATGCCTTGACGCAGTTGACCTCGCTGCAGGACGTGCCCGCCGGCAAGCTTCGCCTCAACGTGGCGCGTCCGGCGGCGCGTGCAGTATTTGCGAAAGTACTTGGGCCATTCGTGGCCAGGTATCCGCGCATTCAATTGGACCTGGTCACCGATGATGGCTTGACCGATATCGTGAGCGGCGGTTTTGACGCCGGCGTGCGCTTTGGCGAAAGCCTGGCCGGCGACATGATCGCCGTCCCTGTCGGCCCCCCTCAATCGTTCGTGACCGTGGCCGCGCCAACCTACCTGGCCGCGAAGGGGATTGCCCAGGTTCCACGGGATTTGCTCGACCATGCCTGCATCGCCCGGCGTTTTCCCAGCGGCAAACTCTACGCTTGGGAGTATCAGGCAGAGGGGCAACCGATCCGTTTGTCCGTCACCGGCCCGCTCATGCTTGAAGACGATGCTTTGATGATCCAGGCGGCGAAAGATGGCGCCGGGATTGCCTACGTCTACGAGGAATTGGCGCGCGATGACCTGCGCAGTGGGTATCTCACGGAACTGCTTGCGCAATGGAAAGCGCCGCCGAGCCGGTTTTTTCTCTATTACCCCAGCCGACGCCATGTGCCACCGGCCCTGAAAGCGCTCATCGAGTTCATCCGAGCGGATGATTGGCTAACCTGAAACCGGCAGGCAAAAAAAGCCCCGCGACCGAAGACGGTGCGGGGCAAGGGAATTGGTTGGTTGCGGCCAACCAAAGGAGCACGGTGAAAACGTTTACGGGCCGGTCAGATGCATTCCTGTGCGGCGCGTTCAAAACTCGAAGGCAGGAGGTTGGAGGCCAGCAAGTGCCGCTCGTAGATGAATACCTTGCCGCCGTTGCCGGCCTTGTAGGCTTCCAGCACGTTGTCCGCCGACACCTTGCTCGGCACCACGATGCGGTAGCTGCGCTGGGTCTGCGAGACCATCGGGTTCAAGGCATTGCCCTGCAACTTCGGTACGACGCATTCGGCGTATTGGGCCGGTGTCTTGCTGGTCTGCAAGGTCAGGGTCGGGTCGTTCGGTGCAGAGGCACAACCGGCCAGCAATAACGGGGAAAACGCCAGGGCAAGCAAAAATAAAGGGCGCATGGGTTGGGGGTCCTGAAAATAAAAATACTGGGCTGCGTGTTCGATGGCGCTGATTTTCCAATGATTGCCGGCAAAGCAGAACTTGCATTTGGTAATGGTCACTATTACTCCTAGCAATAGTTGCCAGCCGAGAAAGATTGATGAGGTATAGCCATGAGAACGTTTGATCTGATTCGCGACGCGGTATTGCCCGACTTCCGTGAGCGGGTGGCGGACTACCTGATCCAGTACGAAAGCGTGCTGTTGAGCAGCACCGAACCTGAGCCGGAGCTCAAGCGGGCCACGGCCAATCAATTGCGCGGTTATTTGCGCGGGCTGAACACGATGCGGGTATTGGGCATGGCGGATTGGGAAGAGTTGGATCGGCGGGTGGTGGATACGTGGCTTTAGCGCCCGGCTGGATGCGCCCTGTTCACCAACCGTTGCACCCACGCGGCATCCTCGTCATTGACCACCCCATAGCGGTTCGGCGGTAGAAAATTCCAGTGATGGGCGGCCTCGTCCAGGCGCTTGAGCTCATCGGCAGACATCCAGTACGGCGTCTCCACCAATGGCATCGGCGCACCGTCGAAACGCCGACCCAGTTGCAGGTTCGTGCCCGGGGCGAAAGCAATCGTCAGTTGCTGACGGGGTCGCAGCAGCTTGTCCGGCGCCGGCATTTGCCCTACCCGGCCGTAGCTGAAGTTGCCCGGATATTGCTCCTTGAGCACCAGCCAATGCCCCGCTGCGGTCTTGGCCAGGATCCATTGCGACACACCGCTGTCTTGCACGCATTTCAGTTTGCCGTCGCTCCATTGCATGAGGGTGTTGCAGTCCGGGTCATAGTTGTTGGACCACAGGCTGATGCCGGAGACCAGGGTATGGTGTTCGAGCTCGACCAGCCCTTGGTCGAGCATCGACTGCCAATAGCGCTTGGTCGGGTCGCGTGTATCGCGCAAGAAGTTGTGCAGGATCCACGCAGCCATGAACAGCAATGTGGCGAACACCAGCCAGCCAAAGGAGGCCCCGACGATCCGGTCAAGGTCAACGCCTGGGGCGGATAACCCCTGATAGACCAGCAACCCCAGCAGAAACGCAATGCCCGGCAGCACCGGGCCCAGGCACAACGGTGGCACCAGCACCACGATCCAGCTGAAGCGATGCATGGCCGCGCGCTCACGCGCCCAGGCCTGCTCCTGGGCAAGCATGGGCGCCTGCTCCCGGGGACCGATGTCAGGATCGGGGGTCTGGAAGCGTGTGAACAGGTTGTAGATGTCATCGCTCATGGATCGGATCATGCCCTTGAAATCATCATGGTCGGGCTCCCCTTCGGGACGCCCTTTGACGCTGAAACAGGCGTATTATCCGGGTAACCCAGCGTCCTGTAGACACACATTCATGCCCATCTCCCAAACTCGCCCTTCACCCGCGCCCTTGCTCAAACCAGGCGAGACAGTGGTCCTGTTCGATGGTGTTTGTAAACTGTGCAATGGCTGGGCGAGGTTCCTGATCCGCCACGACCGCGACCGACGCGTGCGGTTAGCCTCCGTCCAGTCGCCCGAAGGACAAGCCTTGCTTGCCTGGGCAGGCTTACCCTTGCAGCAGTTCGACACCATGGCAGTGGTTCGTGATCGGCATTACTGGGTGCGTTCGGATGCGATTTTTGAAGTCGTAGCCCTGCTGCCTTGGGCCTGGCCCCCGGTGAAACTGCTGCGCTACGTCCCCCGCATGCTTCGGGACTGGGCCTATGATCGCATTGCCCTGAATCGTTATCGGCTGTTTGGCAAACACGACATATGCCTGTTGCCGAACGCGGATCATGAACGGCGTTTCTTGAAAATGTCCACGCCTGGGACCAACCCGCTGGAACGGGTCGATACTTAACCCAGCAATAGCTCGATCCACTGACGTGGCGTCATCTTCGTCACCATGATCAGCACGATGACAAACATCCCCAAAAAGCCCAGAACCCCCATCCAGAACCACTTCTGATACACGGATGAGTATCGATCATCGAGCGTCCGCCCATCCCCCACCGCGCTCGACGCCATTACGTATAAGCGCTTCTGGAGCACCAGCACCGGAAGCCAGAGCGCGCCCACGCAAAAGAAGATGATCAGCGACGTCATGATCCATTCAGTGATCAGGGGGAGTCCGGCCAGCCTCATTAGCAGATAACCCGTTACTATCTGAATAAAACCCGCCGGCGTGGTAATCCAGGTGTCGAATCGGACGACCGTCCTGGCCACATGGGCAATGACTTGCGGGTTGGCGGTGCGGCTGGCGGCGATCAGGTAGAGGTATGACCCCATGCCGAAGCCGAACAGGAAAATGGCCGCGATCACATGGATGTACTTCACGCACAGATAGAGCATGGTCAACCCTGCCCGTCAGAGAAATGCACGGACAGGCTGAGGTTTTGTGGATCGTTGATGGCGGCCATGTATTCGTCGACGGTGATTTCACCCACACAGGCCCGAGCACCGGGCTCGGGCAGATACCCTTGGGCAACTTTTGCCGCCAAAGCAACGGCTGCACAGCTGGGAATTTCCGGCCCTTTGTCGTTCATGGCGCAGAGCTGGACGTTCAACGACAGCGGCTCGTCATCGGCACCGATGCCATGGACGTCGATGTACATTGCGCTTTTGCCATCGCCAAATCGTTCGAACCAGAGCCCCCATCGATGAAGCCTGGCCGCCCAAGGGACATGGTCACGCACCATCCCCATCCTCATTGCCCAGGCCAGCAGGTAGTTGGCAATGCCGCCGAGCTTCAGACCAGCGCCGGCCTTGAAGCTCAGGGTCTGGGCACCATAGCGGCCGGCGAAGATATCCATGTCCGGCACGTCGACATTGGCCAATACCCGGGTGCCCATAGAGTGCATTCTGCGAAGCGTCAGATCCTGCCATCCCAGGACCTCATGCACTCGGCCATTCCTGAGTTGCTTGATCGGCTTACCCGCATAAGCGAGAACGCCTTCGACGGTGGATAACCCCGGCATCTTGGCCGAAGAGGAAATCCCATGCTCGATCGTGTCAATGCGTTTAAAACGATGCCGCTGCTGATCGATGAGGGCGGCCGAGAGCGTCGGCACTGAGCTGCAACCACTGAGGATCGCCACGCCTGCCTGTTTTGCCCGGGCGTCGAGTGCGCCAATGCCGGTGACAAAGGCCCTGGAATCGGACAGGTCACAGTAGTTCACGCCCGCGTCGATGCAGCTCTCGGCGACTGCATAGGATTGCCCTTGAAAGGGGCCGCCGGTATGAATGACCCATTGGATGTTCATCAAGCCAAGGACGGATTTGAAGCCTGGCCCCATGGCATCGCCGCACCAACTTTCACACACAGTGCCCGATTGAACGTTCAACTCATCGACTTTGCGCTGCAGTTTTCGAGCGTCACGCCCCGAAATCACCAGTTCTACACCTGGCATCACCACCAGATGCCTGGAAACGATACTGCCGAAATTTCCATACCCACCGACCACCATGACCCTGAGCGTCATTCCATCCGTCCCTAAATATTCGATGAACCCCGCAACCTTGCCACAAGGAAGACGCGGTGGTGTACCCCTTGTGGAGGCGGGTCACTGTCCCTCGCCACAGGAGCGGTTCGATGGTGGGTCAGTGAGTGGCCGTATTTGTCCCCTGCTGGTACTCCCGGGGCGTGCAGCCGAATTCGCGGCGGAACACGGTGTGCAGGTATTGCGCCGATTTAAAGCCGCAATTCTGGGCGATGTCGGCAATCGGCGCGTTGGTGTTTTCCAGTCCGTTGGCGGCGGCGGCCAGTTTGAAGCGCAGGATTTCGTCGTGGACGCTACAACCCCGCTCCTTGCGAAAATGCGCCTCCAGCGATGAACGCGATACCCCTACATAAGCCGCCACTTGGGCCGTCTTGATGCCCTGGCAGGCGTATTGGCGGATGAAGAGCAGTGCCTGCATGACATAAGGGTTGCCCAACGGTTGATGCAGGCTCGATACCTGCACATTGATCGCATCCGGCGGGACCAGAATCTGCGTGCCCGTGGACGGCATGCCGTGCAGCATCTGATGGAGCAGGCGTGCGGCGGTGCGGCCCATGGTCTCGGTGCCTTGGATCACCGAGCTCAATGGCACCCGCGTCAGGCTGCGGGTCAGGGGATCGTTGTCGATGCCGATCAACGCCACTTGCTCCGGCACGGCGATCCCGGCTGTCAGGCAAGCTTGCAGCAGTTGCCGGGCGCGGGCGTCGCTGACGGCGATGATGCCGATAGGTTTGGGCAGGCTTTGCAGCCAGGCGATCTGCTGTTCGACGGCGCTGTCCCAGAGCGGTGCGCTGGTGCCCATGCCACGATAGACCTCGGCGTGCAGGCCATCGCGCTGCACCAGCCGGCGAAAGGCTTTCTCCCGTTCCTGGGCCCAGCGATTGGCTTGTGCTTCAGGCAGGCTGAAACAGGCGAAACGGGTCAGCCCGGCCTCGATCAGGTGCTCATAGGCCAATTTCATCAATGCATCATTGTCGGTGGCGACGTAGGGAATGCCCTTCGGGTAGGCGCGTTCATCCTGATAGGAACCGCCCACCGCCACCACCGGCAGCTTGATCCCGGCCAGCGCCTCGCCGATCAGCGGGTCGTCGAAATCGGCAATGATCCCGTCGCCCTGCCAGCGCTCGATGCCTTTCAAACGGCAGAGAAAATCTTCCTCGAGAAACAAGTCCCAGGACGCACGCGTGCTGCTCAGGTAGTTGCCGATACCACTGATGATGCCGCGGTCGTAGATCTTGCTGCCATTGAACAGCAACGCAATGCGGTGAACGGGCGGGACGGTTTTCATTGGTTTAACCCTGTGCCGGTCGACACAGACTAGGCGCGCGGACAGCGAATCTCAATACTCAAAATCGAACTGCCCGTTGGTGATTTTCATAATCAGCAGCCACGGGGCCGGCGTTAGTATCGGGACACCGCCAAGAATAAAAAGGAAACCCGCTCATGCCGTACTTCCCCGGTGTCGACAAGATTCGCTATGAAGGCCCCACCAGCGATTCGTCGCTTGCCTTCCGTCACTACGACGCCAACAAGTTGGTGCTCGGTAAACCCATGCGCGAGCACCTGCGCATGGCGGTCTGCTACTGGCACACCTTCGTCTGGCCGGGGTCGGATGTGTTCGGTGCCGGTACCTTCAAGCGCCCATGGCAGCACGCCGGGGATCCGATGGAAGTGGCCATCGGCAAGGCCGAAGCGGCCTTTGAGTTCTTCTCCAAACTGGGCATCGACTACTACTGCTTCCACGACACCGACGTCGCCCCGGAAGGCAATTCGCTGAAGGAGTACCGCAACCACTTCGCCCAGATGGTCGACCACCTGGAGCGCCATCAGGAACAGACCGGGATCAAGCTGCTGTGGGGCACCGCCAACTGCTTCAGCAACCCGCGCTTTGCCGCAGGCGCCGCCAGTAACCCCGATCCGGAAGTGTTCGCCTGCGCCGCCGCGCAAGTGTTCAGCGCCATGAACGCCACCCAACGCCTCAAGGGCGCCAACTACGTGTTGTGGGGCGGTCGTGAAGGCTACGAAACCCTGCTCAATACCGACTTGAAACAAGAGCGCGAACAGTTGGGCCGCTTCATGCGCATGGTGGTCGAGCACAAGCACAAGATCGGCTTCAAGGGCGACCTGCTGATCGAACCCAAGCCCCAGGAGCCGACCAAGCACCAATACGATTACGACAGCGCCACGGTGTTCGGCTTCCTGCAGCAGTTCGGCCTGGAGAACGAGATCAAGGTCAACATCGAAGCCAACCACGCCACCCTGGCCGGCCACAGCTTCCATCACGAGATCGCCACGGCTGTCTCCCTGGGCATTTTCGGCAGCATCGACGCCAACCGCGGCGATCCGCAGAACGGCTGGGACACCGACCAGTTCCCCAACAGCGTCGAGGAAATGACCCTGGCCACCTATGAAATCCTCAAGGCCGGGGGCTTCGGCAATGGCGGGTTCAACTTCGACTCCAAGGTTCGGCGCCAGAGCGTGGACGATATCGATCTGTTCCACGGCCATGTCGCCGCCATGGACGTCCTCGCCCTCGCCCTGGAGCGCGCGGCAGCCATGGTGCAGAACGATCAGTTGCAACAATTCAAGGACCAGCGCTACGCCGGCTGGCAGAAGCCGTTTGGCAAGGCAGTGATAGCTGGCGACTTCAGCCTTGAATCGCTGGCCGAGCACGCCTTTACCAACGAGCTCAATCCCCAGGCCGTCAGCGGTCGCCAGGAAATGCTCGAAAACGTGGTCAATCGGTTTATCTACCCCTGACAACGGGGCGCCGTTCGGGGCACAGGGGCTGTTACATTCTCGCGACAAATCTGTGCCCACGGCGCCCTACAACGCTCTACAGTTCTACCCGGTATCACGCTCATCGTCAGGCAGTGTCTTTCAAACAACAATAAAAGGACGCACTACATGAAAACATTCAAACGTACCCTGCTCGCCGGCGCCCTCGCCCTGCTCTCGCTTCCGGTCATGGCCGATGCGGCCCATCCGAAAATCGGTTTTTCCATCGATGACCTGCGCCTGGAACGCTGGTCGCGGGACCGTGACTACTTCGTCGCGGCGGCGGAAAAACTCGATGCCAAGGTCTTCGTCCAATCCGCCGATGCCAACGAGCAGAAGCAGATCTCGCAGATCGAAAACCTGATCTCCCGTGGTGTCGATGTGATCGTCATCGTGCCGTTCAACGCCACCGTGCTGACCAACGCCGTCGCCGAAGCCAAGAAGGCCGGGATCAAGGTGGTGTCCTACGACCGACTGATCCTCAACGCCGACATCGACGCCTACATTTCCTTCGATAACGAAAAGGTCGGCGAGATGCAGGCCAGCGGCGTGCTGAAAGCCGCGCCCAAGGGCAACTACTTCCTGCTCGGTGGCGCGCCCACGGACAACAACGCCAAGGTCCTGCGCGAAGGCCAGATGAAAGTGCTGCAACCAGCCATCGACAAGGGTGACATCAAGATTGTCGGCCAGCAGTGGGTGAAGGAATGGAACCCCACCGAAGCGTTGAGCATCGTGGAAAACGCCCTGACCCGGAACAACAACAAAATCGATGGCATCGTCGCCTCCAACGACGCCACCGCCGGCGGCGCCATCCAGGCCCTGGCAGCACAGAAGATGGCCGGCAAGGTGCCGATCTCGGGCCAGGACGCCGACCTCGCGGCGGTCAAGCGCGTGATCGATGGCACCCAGACCATGACCGTCTACAAGCCGCTGAAACTGATTGCCACCGAAGCCGCCAAGCTCTCGGTGCAACTGGCGCGTAACGAGAAACCGACCTTCAGCTCGCAATACGACAATGGCAGCAAGAAAGTCGACACCATCCTGCTCACCCCTACTCCGTTGACCAAGGACAACATCGACCTGCTGGAAAAGGACGGGTTCTATACCAAGGCGCAGATCGCCGGGCAGTGACTTGACCAGGCAATCAAGCAAAAACCTGTGGGAGCGAGCTTGCTCGCGATGACGGCAGCCCATCCGATATTGATGCAAGCTGAGCCACCGCTATCGCGAGCAAGCTCGCTCCCACAGACTGCCTGCCCCACTGCCTAGGTGTGAGCCCCTTTTCCAAGAGTCCTTGCCATGTCCGACTACCTGCTGCAAATGAACGGCATCGTCAAAACCTTTGACGGTGTCAAAGCCCTGAACGGCATCGACATCAAGGTCAGGCCGGGTGAGTGTGTCGGCCTGTGCGGTGAAAACGGCGCGGGCAAATCCACGCTGATGAAAGTGCTGTCGGCGGTCTACCCTTACGGCACCTGGGAAGGCGAAATCATTTGGGACGGCCAGCCGCTCAAGGCGCAGTCCATCAGCGAAACCGAAGCCGCCGGGATCGTCATCATTCACCAGGAACTGACCCTGGTCCCCGACCTGTCGGTGGCCGAAAACATCTTCATGGGCCACGAGCTGACGCTGCCTGGCGGACGCATGAACTACCCGGCGATGATCCATCGCGCCGAAGCCCTGATGCGTGAGCTCAAAGTGCCGGACATGAACGTCTCATTGCCGGTTTCGCAGTACGGCGGTGGCTACCAGCAACTGGTGGAAATTGCCAAGGCACTGAACAAGCAGGCGCGGCTGCTGATCCTCGACGAGCCCTCCTCGGCCCTGACCCGCTCGGAAATCGAGGTGCTGCTGGACATCATCCGCGACCTCAAGGCCAAAGGCGTTGCCTGCGTCTACATCTCCCACAAACTCGATGAAGTGGCCGCCGTGTGCGACACCATCTCGGTGATCCGCGATGGCAAACACATCGCCACCACCGCCATGGCGGACATGGACATTCCCAGGATCATCACCCAGATGGTCGGGCGGGAAATGAGCAACCTCTACCCCACCGAACCCCATGACGTCGGCGAGGTGATTTTCGAGGCGCGCCACGTCACCTGCTACGACGTCGACAACCCCAAGCGCAAACGGGTCGACGACATTTCATTTGTCCTCAAGCGCGGGGAAATCCTCGGCATCGCCGGGCTGGTCGGTGCCGGCCGCACGGAACTGGTCTCGGCGCTGTTTGGCGCCTACCCCGGTCGCTACGAAGGCGAAGTCTGGCTGGGCGGCCAACAAATAGACACGCGCACGCCGCTCAAGTCGATCCGCGCGGGTCTGTGCATGGTCCCCGAAGACCGCAAGCGCCAAGGCATCATTCCAGATCTGGGCGTGGGCCAGAACATCACCCTGGCGGTGCTGGACAACTACGCGAAACTGACCCGCATCGACGCCGAAGCCGAACTGGGCAGCATCGACAAGGAAATCGCGCGCATGCACCTCAAGACCGCGAGCCCGTTCCTGCCGATCACCAGCCTCTCCGGCGGCAACCAGCAAAAAGCCGTGTTGGCGAAAATGCTCCTGACCAAGCCCCGCGTGCTGATCCTCGATGAGCCCACCCGTGGCGTCGACGTCGGTGCCAAGTATGAGATCTACAAGTTGATGGGCGCGCTGGCGGCCGAAGGCGTGTCGATCATCATGGTGTCCTCGGAGCTGGCCGAAGTCCTGGGGGTTTCCGACCGCGTCCTGGTGATTGGCGAAGGCCAGTTGCGCGGGGACTTCATCAACCACGAACTCACCCAGGAACAAGTGCTCGCCGCCGCGCTCAGCCATCCCGATGGCCATAACAATAATGATCGGAAGTCTGCGTAGATGAATCAGGTCAAACAGCTGTTTTCCCGCTACAAAATGCTCGCGCTGGTGATCGCCGTGGCGCTGATCTGGCTGTTCTTCAGCTGGCAGACCGACGGTGGGTTCCTGACCCCGCGCAACCTTTCCAACCTGCTGCGGCAGATGTCCATCACCGGGATCCTCGCTTGCGGCATGGTGCTGGTGATCATCAGCGGCGAGATCGACCTGTCGGTGGGCTCATTGCTTGGGCTATTAGGTGGCCTGGCGGCGATCCTCGATGTGGTCTATCACATCCCATTGCTGGCGAACCTCAGCCTGGTGGCCTTGTGCGGCTTGGTGATCGGCTTGGGCAACGGCTACATGACCGCCTACCTGCGCATTCCATCGTTCATCGTCGGGCTGGGTGGCATGCTCGCGTTTCGCGGCGTCCTGTTGGGCGTGACCGGCGGCACCACCATTGCCCCGGTGTCACCGGAACTGGTCTACGTCGGCCAGGGTTACTTGCCGCACACGGTCGGGACCGGGCTCGGCATCCTGCTGTTCGCCCTGACCCTGTTCCTGACCTGGAAACAACGGCGCAACCGCGCCCTCCATGGCTTGGCGGCGCATTCCCTGGTGCGCGACGTGTTGCGCGTGGTGGTGATCGGCGCGGTGCTGGCCGGGTTCGTCTATACCCTCAACAGCTACGACGGCATTCCGGTGCCGGTGCTGCTCCTGCTGATCCTGCTGGGGGTGTTCAGCTACGTCACCAGCCAGACCGTGTTCGGCCGCCGCGTCTACTCGGTAGGCAGCAACATGGAAGCCACGCGCCTGTCCGGCATCAACGTGCAAGCGGTGAAGCTGTGGATCTTCGGCATCATGGGCGTGATGTGCGCCCTCGCCGGCATGGTCAACACCGCACGCCTGGCCGCCGGCTCGCCCTCGGCCGGCAACATGGGCGAACTCGACGCCATCGCGGCCTGCTTCATCGGCGGCACCTCCATGCGCGGCGGCTCCGGCACGGTCTACGGTGCGCTGCTCGGCGCGCTGGTGATCACCAGCCTGGACAACGGCATGTCGATGCTCGACGTCGACAGCTACTGGCAGATGATCGTCAAAGGCAGCATCTTGGTGCTGGCGGTGTGGGTGGATGTGAGTACGCGGACGGGGCGACGTTGATAGGTCTCATCACTTGCTGGCAGACGCCATCAACGCACCAAAGCCCAGGAAGGTGATGCCCGACAATTTGCCGACAATCCTGGCGCCCTGGCTCGACGAGAGCCAGCCCCTGGCGC
The DNA here is from genome assembly GCF_057655955.1 of Pseudomonas sp. Soil_N_39. Lineage (NCBI taxonomy): Bacteria > Pseudomonadati > Pseudomonadota > Gammaproteobacteria > Pseudomonadales > Pseudomonadaceae > Pseudomonas > Pseudomonas sp. Soil_N_39. Next base: position 12,590 of record NZ_JBDGLI010000008.1, on the reverse strand, counting down.
CATTGGCCATGAGCGCATAGCCGGAATGCACCAGGACCACAAGCACGCCATAGGACGCCACCAGCAGGAAAAACTGGCGGTAATAATCGCCCTCCGGCTTGATGAACTGAGGGAACACCGCCAGGAAGAAAAACCCCGCCTTGGGGTTGAGCAACTGAATCGACAGCGCCTCGCCGAATCGCCGCCACGGGCGCGGCGACGTAGCTGTGAGTTCGGGAATAAAGCGCTGGGTACGCCACATCTTGATGCCCAAGTACAACAAGTACAGCGCCCCGATGTATTTGAGCACGGTGAAAGCCGTCGCCGAGGCGGCCAGGAGCAACCCCAGGCTGCTGGCGCAAATACCCGCCACGATAAACGCCCCCGACGCGATACCGAAGATGCCCGGCAATGCCCCGCGCCAACCATGGCGCAAGGCATTGGACAGCGTCAGCACCACGCCAGGACCCGGGCTGAGCACCGTCAGGGTCGCCAGGATCAGAAAAAGTCCGTAACCGGCCATGCACCACTCCCCATTAAAGGCAAATTACTGTGGCTTTCAGAGTGGCGAGGCGCATGGGGGCTGACAAACGCTTTAATTGCACCTCATATGTGACTAAATTAGACGCATGATTGCCAACCTCCCCCCGTTGAACGCCGTTCGCGCTTTCGCCGCTGCCGCTCGCCACCAGAGTTTCAGTCGCGCCGCCGAAGAGCTGCACGTCAGCCACAGCGCCGTCAGCCGTCACGTAAAGTTGCTCGAAGAGCGCTTGGGCGTACTGCTGTTCGAACGTCGAACCCGGCAATCCTTGCTCACCCCGGCCGGTCGGGTTTTCTACGAACAGGTCAGCGAGGCACTGACCCAGATCGCCAACGCCGCCACCGCGCTGACGCGCCACGCGGCCCAGCGCAAAGTGATCATCAACGTGCGCCCTTCCTTCGCGGTGCGCTGGCTCATCCCCAGACTGCCGGACTTCATGGCGCGCCATCCGGGCATCAAGCCCGAGGTCGTCACCAGCACCCGGTCTCCCGATCCATCGCGGGAAATGTTCGACGTGGTCATTCGTCGTGGACACGCCGGCTGGTCAGCCGATGTACAGCCCACCGTGTTGTTGGAGGACCACCTGCTGCTGGTCGCCGCACCGTCGCTGCTGCAAAGCGTGCCATTGGAAAACGTCCACGACCTGACCCGGCACACCTTGTTGTCGGGCAGGACGCGCAGCAGCGATTGGCAAGATTGGGTGGAACAGGCCGGAATCGATCCATTGAACAATCCGCCGACCCTGCAATTCGATCACATGCACCTTGTGCTCCAGGCCGCTGTCGATGGCCTGGGCGTGGCGTTGTGTCCGGCTTCGCTGTTGGGTAGGGATTTGTCCAATGGGCGCTTGGCCTGTCCACTGCCGTCGTTGCGCCTGCCGTTGGCCCGCTATTACTACGGGGTTGCCGAGAATGCGGTGGTTGAGACGCAGGTTTTTGTCGATTGGTTGTTGACGCATATTGATCAGGATTGGGATGGGCGGGGTTTCAGTCGCTCAGATCCAGTTAGCACTGCCGCAAATACCCAGACGCTTCCAGGGTAACGGTCAAAAAACGTAGTGCTCGGCAAAAGACAGGATGACATTGGTCATAAGGTAAATCGTCGAAAGCTGCCCAAAAAAACTCGAAGGAAAGACCGCCGCCGTCACACGTGTTGTATGTCCATTGCTCTGGGAGCGCGATCCTCGGCTCACATAAATGGAATGACCATACTTGGGCAAGATGATCAGCGTCCCAGCATCCGAGGTCTGCCGAGATTGCAGCGCAGTCGATACCAGCTTCCTCATTCAGCTCACGCAGTGCGGCCTGTCGGGCAGATTCATCGACCTCAATCGTTCCCTTCACAATTTGCACACCTGCCAATGGGTGATGGAATAACAAGATTCGCGGCGGGTGAGTGTGAGAAAGAATGATGGGACAAGCTTTGTTTGGAATCATCCTGTTGTCCTGAGAGAAGACCTGGTTGCTTAAGGCTTCTCAAGCCAAATCGGCTCAACGCAATCCGGCAAGACGAGCCAATCAAAGCGGGTTTCGCGGTAGCCATGCTGTTGTTTGTGGGGTTTGAATTCGGTATCGAGAGTGGCCACGGCAACCGATATCCAGTCTGGATACGCGCCGTGAGGGTCCGACCAGAACAAGCTTGAACCGCATGCTCCGCAGAACTGCCGCTTGACGCCCGTTTCGGACTCATACAACCGGAGCGCATTCCCATTTGCCGAGACTCGCAATGATGCAGCCGGGACGCTGGCATAGGTCGCGAACGCGGCACCATGCGCTTTCTGGCAACGCCTGCAATGACAGTGGGTCAACGCCTTCAATTCGGCCGAAATTTCATAACGGATCTCACCGCACAGGCAGCTTCCGTGGTGACCTTCATGCATCCTTAGCGCCCCGCTTGAACTTGATCGAAACGACGTCTTGAAGACTTTGCCTTCAATTCCCAGCAACCGCTTTCGGATCAGCGACCTCAACCCAGCCCTTGCGCAAATAATCCTGCGCGACAATCTTGCGGATCATGAAACAGTAAACGACATGCAGCAGCGCCGTTGCCCCAGCCATCCATTGCGGTCCAGCCACAAGCCCGATCGCCACAATGCCGAGCCAGATCAACAAGTGTCGCCATAGCCCTGTGAAAAACAGATAGATCACGCCCAAGAACAGGATCGCCAACACCTGGAACGCGTCCACTTCTTCAATTTGATCACTGTCCGGGCTTTTGAAATAGCGTGCCATGTACAACTCCTTCGTTAGGATTTCCGTTTTTTAAGCCGCTGTATTCAGCCAGCATCAAGCACGCCATCGCGGCTACATTAGCTGCGCACTCGCCATGCAGGCAACTGAGCTGCGAAGTGAAACGCTGGACCGAGATGCCCCAGGGTGGTCATTTTGCTGCATTGGAGCAGCCTGAGTTGTTGGCGGAGGATATCAGGGCTTTTTTCGCGGTTGTCGCTAGAAAAATCCAATAAAGCTCACCGCAGGCCTCCTGTGGGAGTAAGGCTTGCCCACGATGAAGATGACGCGGTCTTTCGGGGAAACGAGGCGCCTGCATCGCGAGCAAGCTTTGCTCCCACAGAGATCCGCGCACTTCAGTGGTAGCGGCAAGAGACGGTCCGAAAATCTCGTAGGAATTTACCTCCCGTGGCGAGGGAGCTTGCTCCCGCTGGGGCGCGAAGCGGCCCTAAACCAGGCGCCTCTTTTCGCCAGGTACTGCGCAGGGGCCGGTTTTGCGGCTGCTGCGCAGCCGAGCGGGAGCAAGCTCCCTCGCCACAGGGGATGCGTGCGTCCTACAGGTCGGTTGTGGGGGCCAGGATCGACTTCTATAGTTGGGTCGTCGCTGGCTTTGGCCGGTGGCTGGGTTTCGCAGCCCGAGTGAACAAATCTAGATACCGTCAAATGAAATTCAGGCAAACTTGCCCGCTTTCATTTTATGGCGGTTGCGCGCGGGAGACTTTCGGGTCTGCCGAGTTTTGGATTGGTTCCTCGGTCTGCGAACCCTCGCGCAACTGCCACCCATTTGATTCGCAGCAAAAAGGTGGCGATTATTTCTATCAAATGAGTGCAACCTTATGACAACGAATCAACCATCCAGTCGCTTCACACCTCTCACTCAAACCGCCACCACCCACCCCGTCCTGCTGATCGACACCCAAGCCCCGCTCCCCGAACTCCATGCCTGTGCCAGCGAACGCCTGCACGCCACGCTCGACTACCTGACCTTGGTGGCGTGCAGCAGCCTGCGTGATTCAGCGGCCAGCGACCTCAACACCATCACCAATGTCGCCAGGATCCTGGTGCAGGATGTCGCGGATGTGTTCGGCGTGATCGAGCGGCGCGGGCTCGAAGACTGAGCCCTTGTGGGAGCGAGCTTGCTCGCGATGGCGGTGGCACAGTCAATCTCTGCGCAGGGTGAAATACCGCTTCGCGAGCAAGCTCGCTCCCACAGTGAACTGCGTTAGCCCGAGAATCCCCCCAGGCATTTCGTGGCGAGGGAGCAAGCTCCCTCGCCACGGGGTTCCTGCCCTAAACAGGGCGTGTTGTTGTCTAACCCAGCTGTCGGCGCACGGCCAGTTCCACGCCGCGGATTTCCGCCAGGCCCTTGAGGCGGCCGATCAGTGAGTAGCCGGGATTGCTTTTGCGGTGCTGGTCGTCCAGCAGTTGATGCCCATGGTCGGGACGCAGCGGCAAGCGCGGGCCGCCTTCGCGTTCACGTCGGCGCTCTTCAGCCACCAAGGCGCTGATGACCCCGACCATGTCGACGTCGCCGTCCAGGTGATGGGCTTCATGGAAGCTGCGGGGGTCGGTTTCCCGGCGGGTTGAACGCAGGTGGGTGAAGTAGATGAACGGCGCAAAGTGCTTGGCCATCGCTACCAAGTCGTTGTCTTCGCGCACGCCATAGGAGCCGGTGCAGAACGTCAGGCCATTGGCCGGGCTTGGCGCCGCGTCCAGCAGCCATTGGGCGTCTTCAGCGGTGGACAGGATGCGGGGCAAGCCGAGCAGTGCCCGGGGCGGGTCGTCCGGGTGGATTGCCATGCGCACACCCACCTCCTCGGCAACCGGGATCACCGCCCGCAGAAAATACCCCAGGTGTTCGCGCAACTTGGCCTCGTCGATGTCGGCGTAGGTCCGCAGCAAGTCACGGAAGTTGTCCAGGCTGTAGTGTTCCTCGGCGCCGGGCAAGCCGGCGATCAGAGTGTTGACCAGGGTTTCGCGCCGGGCCGGCGTCAGTTGTTCGAAGTAGGCCTTGGCCTGCTGGATGTCCTCGGCGCTGTATTCAGCCTGCGCACCCGGGCGCTGGAGGATGAACAGGTCGAAGGCGGCAAACGCGGTTTGATCGAAACGCAAGGCCCAACCGCCATCCGCCAGCTCAAAGGACAAATCGGTTCGGGTCCAGTCCAGCACCGGCATGAAGTTGTAGCAGACGATATCGATGCCGCAGCTCGCCAGGTTACGCACGCTTTGCTGGTAGTTGGCGATGTACTCGTCGCGCCGTCCGCAGCCGCGCTTGATGTCTTCGTGCACCGGAATGCTTTCCACCACCGACCAGCTCAGGCCGGCCGCTTCGATCATCTGTTTACGCGCCGCGATGGCGTCCACCGGCCACACCTGGCCATTGGGGATTTCGTGCAGCGCGGTGACGATGCCGGTCGCACCGGTCTGGCGAATGTCCGCCAGGGAAATCGGGTCTTTGGGGCCAAACCAACGCCATGTCTGTTCCATGTTCTTCTCCTTTTTATCAGTTGGATGCGGCAAGGGCGTGCAACAGGCTGTCCACGCCATCGCGCGTCAAGGCGCCGTAGGCGCGGTGCACGGCGTCGCGAAATGCCGGGCTAGCCGAGAGCAGCGGCGGGAAGACTTCGTGCAGGTCGAGAACGGCATCCACCCGCGATGCGCCCTCGAATCGTCCCGCAAGATCGGCAAAGGTGGCACTCAGCGGGTCGTCAACCACGTGCGCCGCACGACCGGGCAACGGTTGCGTGCAGTAGAGGATCCAGGCCGCGATGCCCAGCGCGGTACAGTCGATGTCGCGCCCCTGGTCGAGCAATTGCTGCGCGCCGAGCAACCAGCGTTGCGGCAGCTTCTGCGAACCGTCCATGGCAATCTGGCGCAACCTATGTTGCAGGCTGTCGTTGGCAAAGCGCGCCTGCAGATCATGGGCATACGCCGACAGATCGATGCCGGCCGGCATGTCCAGGGTCGGCGCGGCCTCCTCGGCCATGTAGCGCGCGATGAGGCGTGCCAGCCTCACGTCGCTGACGGCCTCGAAGACCGACTCATGGCCGGCCAGCAACCCTACGTAGGCCAGCAACGAATGGCTGCCATTGAGCATGCGCAGTTTCATCGTTTCAAACGGACGCACGTCGTCCACCATCTGCACGCCTTCCACTTCCCAGTCCGGGCGGCCGAGGGGAAAGTGGTCCTCGATCACCCACTGGCTGAAGCTTTCACAGACCACCGCCGCACGGTCGTGGCAGTCGAGTTGCTGCGCCAGCCGGCGGAAGGATTCGTCGTCCATGGCCGGCACGATGCGGTCGACCATGCAGCTGGGAAACGCCACCTGTTGCTCGACCCACTGCGCCAGCGCCTCATCCTGCAACGCCGCCAACGCGCTCACCGCCTGGCGGGTGCGCTGGCCGTTGTCGGGCATGTTGTCACAGCACAATACAGTGAAGGCCGGGACGCCCTCGGCACGTCGCCGGCGCAGGGCTTCCAGGACAATACCGGGGGCTGAGCGCGGCGTGTGTGGATGGGCGATGTCATGGGCAATCGTCGGATCTTCCCGGCGCAACTGCCCGGAGGAAGGGCTCAGGCAGTAACCCTTTTCGGTCACGGTGAGGGTGACGATCCGCGTTTGCGGCGCAGCCATGCGCTGCAGCAACTGTTCCAGTTCCTCGCCGCCCTCGCCCACATACAAAGCCTGGCGCAACACCCCGATCTCGCGCAGCGTCACTTGTTCGCGGTCACGGTACTCGGCCACATGGTAGCGGCCGTCCTGCTCGCGCAATTGCTCGACCAAGGTGCGATTGGAGCGCAGGTTGGCACTGCACACGCCCCACTCGCTGTCGCCATGGCGATTGAGATGGCGTTGCAGGTAGACCGCCTGGTGCGCTCGGTGAAACGCGCCCAGGCCCAGGTGCACGATACCGATCTGCGCTGCAGTGCCGGTGCAAGGTACACGTTTCACAACAGGCATCGACTCACTCCTTCTGTTCAGGAACGGCCCAGGGCCGAAGCGGGCTGCGGGCTTTGTGCCGCCGCGTTGCCGGTGTCCGCTACCGACAGCGGTTTAACGTAGCGCGCGACACACACGGCACCGATCACGGTCAACAGCCCTGCCAGCAGGAAGGCACTGGTGAACGAACCGGTGAACTGCACCAGGAAGCCCGTCAGGGTCGGGCCGACGATGCCCGAGGTGTTCGCCAGAAAGTGCATGAAACCACTGACGCCGCCCACCCGCGCCGCCGGGACGGTGTCCTGGATGATCGCCCAGTAGATGGCGCCGGTGAGGTACAGGAAGAACACCGCCAAGGCGACGAGAATCACCGCTGGATACAGGGTCTTGACCATCCCCGCGCAAGCGATGCAGACGGCACAGGCCAGCAGACAGGTCACCAGCACCACTTTGCGGGAGAACATCATCTTTCCGGTTTTCTTGAACACAAAGTCGGAGATGAAGCCGCCCAGGGCCAGACCGAGGAAACCCAATACCCAGGGAATGACCGTGGCGATGCTCATGTCCTTGACGTTCAAGCCGTGGGCCATGGTCAGGTAGCTGGGGAACCAGGTCAGGAAGAAGAACAAGGTGTAGTTATAGGAAAAGAACGCCAGGGAGGTGAACAGCACCGTCGGCTGTTTGAGGTAGAACCGCAGTGGAAACACCGGTTGTGCAGCCAGCTCGCTCTGCCCCTCGGCCCGGAGAATATCCTCGGCACCCTCGCCTTCAGGCTTCTCCTTGACGAACTTGTACCAGACCGCCGCCCAGATCAGGCCGACCAACATGATGATAATGAACGACACCTTCCAGCCGTAGGTGACGGCGATGAAGCCCACCACCGGACCGGAAATCGCCCCGCCCAGCGGCGTGCCGGACATCGACGCGCCGATCGCCCGCGCCCTGCGCTTGGGGGCGTACCAGTTGTTCACCATCTTGCTGGTGGTGACGCTCAGCGGCCCTTCGCCCATGCCGAACAGGATCCGGATGAGCACCAGCGAAGCGAAGCCCACCGTCAGCACGGTCAGACCGCTGAACAGCGACCACAAGACCATGGCCAGCAGCAATGTGGTCTTGGCGCCGTAACGGTCGGCGGCCCAACCACCGATGAAGTTGAAGGCGGCATAACCGACGAAAAAACTGCTGAAGATCATGCCCATCTCACCCGTACTCAGACCGTAGTCCTTCTGGATGAAAGGCGCCGCCACAGACAATGCCGACCGGTCGAGGTAATTGATGACCCCGGCCAGGAACAGCATGATGATGATTAAGCTACGTCCTTGACCAAACATGGTGGAGCCTCCCGCTTGTTGTGTTTATTCGGTGAGGGTGCCCATGACAGGCACGGTGAAACCGGTGATACCGACGGCTCAGGGATGGGCGTTCGTCAGCTCCACCAGCACTTTTCGGGTTTGCTCGGGGTGTTTTTCAATGAGGTCGATGGCGCCGGGCATTTCGTCGAAGGTGACGCGATGACTGATCAGGTCCTGGACCTGCAACTGGCCGCTGGCAATCAGTTCGATCACCCGGGGGAACTTGCGGTTGTTGAGCCGCGAACCTACCAGGGTCAGTTCCTTCTTGATCATTTCCAACTGCACCAGATCACTGGGCGTGGCAGTGAAGCCCAGCAATCCGATGCGCCCAGCCGGCGAGGCCAGGCGCACCATCTGCGGCATCAGCGCCGGGATGCAGGCGGCATCGACAATCAATGGCACGCCTTCGCCTTGAGTCAGCTCACGCATCACCGCTTCGACATCGACTTGCTGGCCGTTGAGGGTCCGACTGGCGCCCAGGGCCCGCGCCGTCTCCAGGCGGCTGTCGATGACATCGGTGACGGTGATGTCAGTCATCCCCAACGCCTTGGCCATCTGCACCAGGGTCAGGCCGATCACCCCGGCGCCGTAGATCAACACGCTGTCGCCCGGTTGCGGCTGCATGCGATCGAGTACGTTCAGGGCAATGGAATAAGGCTCGACCAGGGCGCCGTGGCTGAGGGACATCGAATCGGGCAAGCGGTGCGCATTCTCGGCCGGTACGCAAACCTGCTCGCTGAAACCACCGTCGCGATGCACGCCGATCACTTGCAGCCGCGTGCAGACGTTGGGCCGGCCAATGCGGCAGGGATAACAAGTGCCGCAACTGATCACCGGATCGACGCACACCCGGTCGCCCACCTGCAGGTGCTCGACACCTTCACCGACTTGCCGGATCACCCCGGAAAACTCATGGCCGGTGACCCGGGGGAAACGCACGAATGCGTTCTGCCCGTGAATGATGTGCATATCCGAGCCACAGATGCCGGCGTACGCCACATCGACCTGGACCTCGCCGGGGGCGACTTCGGGCCGGTCGACCTGGGCCAGGCCGAATTCAAAGGGTGCTCTTACCTGAAACGCTTTCATCGGGTCACTCCTGACGGGACGTTCGCCCCGTTTCCTCAAATAGTTGGAACCGCTTCACCAATGCCACAGCGTGCCGTCTTCAAGACGGTTGACCGGCAGGCTGGCGCGTTTGTAGGGGTATTGGCGGGCAAGGTCTTCATCGATGTCGACGCCATGCCCCGGTGTTTCGCCCGGGGTGAAGTGGCCGTCCTCGAAGCGATAGGCATGGGGAAAGACTTCATCGATGCGGTCTTCGTGCGGCATGTGTTCCTGGATGCCGAAGTTGGGCACCCACGTATCGAAATGCAGGGCCGCGCCCATGCACACCGGTGACAGGTCGGTGGCGCCGTGAAAACCGGTGCGCACCTGGAACAGCGCGGCGAAATCGGCAATGCGTCGCACATGGGTGATGCCGCCGGCATGCACCAGCGTCGTGCGGATGTAGTCGATCAACTGCTCCTGGATCAACTCGCGGCAGTCATGGATGGAATTGAACACCTCGCCCACCGCCAGGGGCGTGGTGGTGTGTTGGCGGATCAGGCGAAAACTCTGCTGGTTTTCCGCTGGCGTGCAGTCTTCCAGCCAGAACAGGTTGTACGGTTCCACGGCCTTGCCCAGGCGCCCAGCTTCGATGGGCGTCAGGCGATGGTGTACATCGTGGAGGATATGCAGGTCATCACCAAAGCGCTCGCGCACGGCGGCGAACAGCTTGGGCACGTAGTTGAGGTACTTGGCAGTGTCCCAGACGTGTTCAGCGGGCAGGTCGCTGTCGGCCGGTTCATAACGCTCACCGCTGCGCTTGGCGACGCCATAGGTGGTGGCAATGCCGGGCACGCCACATTGCACACGCACGGCTTTGTAGCCCAGCTCGACGTGACGGGCGACTTCGTCCAGGCAGCCTTCGATGTCCTTGCCGGTGGCATGCCCGTAGACCATCACCCGCTCGCGACTCTTGCCGCCGAGCAACTGGTACAACGGCATGTTCGCGGCCTTGGCCTTGATGTCCCACAGCGCCACGTCAACGGCAGCGATGGCGGTCATGGTCACCGGTCCTCGACGCCAGTATGCACCGCGATACAGGTACTGCCAGATGTCCTCGATGCGGTGGGCGTCGCGGCCAATCAGCGCGGGAAGGACGTGTTCTTCCAGGTAAGCGACCACCGCCAGTTCGCGGCCATTCAAGGTGGCATCGCCGATGCCGTAGAGGCCTTCATCGGTGACGATTTTCAAGGTGACCAGGTTGCGGCCCGGGCAGGTGACGATGACGCGCGCTTCAACGATTTTCATAAAGTCAGACCTGTGCAACAGAAGGAAGTGAGGACGTGCCCATGTTCGGCATGGCCGCCTGGGGAATCAGCGCGCCCCGGTATTGGACGACCTGGGCCGCCAGGCGATGGCCCCAGCGGGCGGCCTGCTCCGGATCGCCGCCGCGCAGGCGACAGGCCAGGTAGGCGGCGCTGAACGAATCACCGGCAGCGGTGGTGTCGACGACATGGGAAACGGTTTGCGCGGGCACCTCGAAACGCCCTGTCGGGCACTGGATCAAGCAGCTGGCGGCGCCACGTTTGAGGGCAACTTCGCGCACGCCCACCTGGGCGTAGGTACTGAACAAGGCGTCAGGGTCGTGATAGCCGAACAGGGTCGCGTCATCTTCCCAGGTGACCAGGGCCACGTCGGTCAGGCGCAACAGGTCGCAGTAGGCCTGCCGGGCCGTTTCGGGATCAGGCCAAAGATGAGGGCGGTAATTGTTGTCGAAGACGATGCGCGTGCCTGCCCGACGAGCCCTATGCAGGGCTTGGATCAAGCGTTGGCGCCCTTCTGGTGTGAGGATCGCCAGGCTGATGCCGCTCAGGTAGACGTAGTCGTAATCGGCCAGCGCATCGAGCATGGCGTCGGCCTCGGGGCCCTCGAACATGCGCCGCGCCGCCGCTTCCCCGCGCCAGTAGAGGAAACGTCGCTCGCCGTGTGGATCGGTCTGGATGAAATACAGCCCCGGCAGCGCGTCTTCGATCACGCGGACATGGGCATCACCAATCCCCTCGTCCAGCCAGGACCGGCGCATGGCGACGCTGAACGCATCGCTGCCCACGGCCGTCATGTAGTCCACGGTCACCGCGCTGCGGGGATTCAATCGGGCCAGGTAGACCGCGGTGTTGAGCGTATCGCCACCGAATGTCTGCGTGATCGCAGCACCCGGCTCACCGCGCATCTCGATCATGCATTCCCCCACCAACGCCACTTTCAACGGACGGGCGAAGCGGGTCTGCGGGCCATGGTCAAGCGTCAAATCCATAATCAACGCGCCTTTCTTGTTTTTAAAACGGCGTTTCATTTTTATCTCAAGGCCCGAGTCTAGTCAGATTCCCGGCCTCGTCAAGTAAAAATGAAACAGCGTTTTGTTCTGCTTGCGTATATCCTTGGGTTTTACTTTCACGTTGGAGCCTTCATGGACAACAGCGTCATTCCCAACAACGATCTGGTGTCGGCGGTGGGCCGGACCATGGCCGTGCTCGAGGCACTGGCCGAGCATCCGGAAGAAAGCGGCGTGTCGGAAATCGCCACCAAACTGGACATGTCCAAGGCCACGGTTTATCGCTTCCTGCAGTCGCTCAAGGCCCGTGGGTATGTGGTGCAGGACGCCGAGGATCGCTATCGCCTCAGCGTCCGGCTGTTCGAACTGGGCGCCCAGGCCCTGCCCCACCTGGACATCGTCCGGGAAGCGGAGCCGGGCATGCGGCGGATCAACGAGCTGACCGGCGAGACTGTCCACCTGGGGATTCTCGACGAAGGCAGCATCGTCTACGTGCACAAGATCGACTCCAAATACAACCTGCGCATGTACTCGCGGATCGGCCGACGGGCGCCGTTGTACTGCACCGGCATCGGTAAGGTGCTGATGGCCTGGCTTGAAGAAGACGAGTTACTGACCCACCTGGAGCAGGAGAGCTTCGAGCGCCGCACGGCCAATACCCTGACCAGCGTCGAGGCGTATCTGCAGGAACTGGAGATTGTTCGCCAGCAGGGTTATGCCGAGGACCATGAAGAGTTCGAAGACAACATGCGTTGCCTCGCGGCACCGATCCGCGACCGTTTCGGCCATGTGATCGGCGGGATGAGCGTTTCATTCCCGTGCTTTCGCTTCCGGGAAGAGCTGAAGCAGGACTACGTCAAGCAACTGATGCAAGCTACTCAACAGATTTCAAGCCAGTTGGGCTGGCATGCGCGGGGGTAAGCACAAAGTCCCATGTGGGAGCGAGCTTGCTCGCGATGACGGCGGCACATCCAACATCATTGCAAACTGATCCACCGCTTTCGCGAGCAAGCCCGCTCCCACAGTTGGATCGGGGTACGGCAGGAGAGACAGGTCGGCTGTCAGGCCGCCTCGCTTTTGCTTTTGATCTGGAGGCCCCGTTAACCACGATGGCCGAACGCAGGCATTGTGGAGTGGGCATCCCGGCATGGATGCCGGGATAGCCGCGCTG